>JAFGJX010000034.1 GCA_016928865.1 Spirochaetota bacterium | reverse complement strand
CGCATCACCGGGTACAATGCCTACTTCGTCACCGTTGGCAAGGAGCTGCAGGACGAGGTGATCGCGCGCATGAGCCACGCCAGGATGTGACCCCGGGATGAGTTCACGCGAGCTTACAGCCACCATACTCGAGATACAGCGTATGTCCACCGAGGACGGGCCGGGCCTGCGCACAACTGTTTTTTTCAAGGGATGCGGCCTTCGCTGCGCCTGGTGCCACAACCCGGAGAGCATCAACCGTCGGCCCGAGCTCCAGTGGATCGGGTCCCGCTGCATCGGGTGCAGGACGTGCATCGATGCGTGCCCGGCAGGCGCGCTCTCGGCGTCAGATGATGGCATCGCGATCGACCGGGATCGGTGCGACGGGTGCGGCGCGTGCGCTGACGTGTGCCCTGGCACCGCGCTCGAACTCATGGGAGCGGAGTGGACCGTGGCGGAGCTGGCGGACGAGGTGGTGAAGGACGCCCACTACTTCGGCGCGGACGGGGGCGTCACCGCCTCGGGCGGCGAGGCAGCGCTCCAGGCCCTCTTTGTCGCGGAGTTTTTCGCCGAGCTGAAGCGGCGCGGCGTGCGTACCGCGCTCGACACGTGCGGGCACTGCCCGGCTGAAAACCTCGACCTGATACTGCCCCACGCCGACCTGGTGTTGTTCGACATGAAGGAGATGGACCCGGACCGCCATAAACAATTCACCGGGAGCGGGAACCGGCTGATCCTCGATAACCTGGTGCGCGTGGGCGACTATGTGCGCGAACGCGTGCCGCGCCGGGAGCTCTGGATACGGACGCCCGTGATCCCGGGCGCGACCGACCGCCGGGAAACCATCCTGGGCATCGGCGCCTTCATCGCGGAGCGTCTGGGAGGCTCGGTATCGCGCTGGGAGCTGTGCGCCTTCAATAACCTCTGCAGGGACAAGTACCTGCGCCTCGGCAAAGAGTGGGAGTTCGGTGAAGCCGGGCTCATCGACCGCGCCGTTATGGAGGCGCTTGCTGAAGCGGCCCGGTCATCGGGCGTGGACCCGTCGATTGTACGCTGGTCCGGGTCAACCGCTGCAGGCGAGGGGGAGGAGGGCGCTGAAGAGCCGCGCGCCGCGGTGAAGCGGCCGGCATCATGCTGACAGGGAGGCACCATGAAATCATCGAACCATGAATTCAACACTGAGGAGATCGGGGCGCTCGGGCCCACGGAAAAGGTGGCGCTGGTGGCGACCGTGAACCCGGACGGCCTCCCGCACGTGAGCCTGCTCACATCGCTTCAGCCGGTCGGGCCGGCGCGCCTGGTGCTCGGCGAGTTTTCGCGCGGCCTGAGCAAGGATTTCATGCAGCGGAACAACAATATCGGGTTCCTGATGATGACGCTGGACCGGCGCCTCTGGCGCGGCGCGGCGCGATGGACGCACCTCGCGAAAGAGGGCCCGGAATATCAGATGATGAACGAGAAGCCGATGTTCCGCTACAACACCTATTTCGGCATCAACACCGTCCACTACTTCGACCTGGTCGAGAAGACCGGGCCGGAGGCGCTTCCCATGGGCGCGATCGTCCGCTCCGCGCTAAAGACCGCGTTCGCGCGCGGCGGCGCGCGAAGGAAGATCAGCCCGGTGCTGAAGCCGTTCGCGCTCTCCATCATCGACCGGATGGATTCTTTAAAGTTCCTCTCCTGCATTGACGGCAGGGGCTTCCCGGTGATCATACCCGTGATCCAGTGCCGCGCGGCGGACAGCGGCAGGCTCGTGTTCGCGGCATCGCCGTACGCGGAAGAGCTGGCCGCGGTACCGAAGGGCGCGACCGTGGCGCTCTTCGCCATGACCATGAAGATGGAGGACATCCTGGTGCGCGGGATCTACGGCGGCGTGCGGAGTATCCGCGGCGTTCCCCTGGGCATGCTCGACATCACCTGGGCCTACAATTCCATGCCGCCCGTGCACGGCCAGATCTATCCTGAGACTGAGCTTGCAGCGGTAACGGACTTTTAAAGCCAGTGCGGCGCTGCTGCCAGCCTGACGCATACCCACAATAGTTTTACTCTGACCCCGGCTTTCTGATCGGGTATAAAGTGGTATACAATTCTAATGTTTATTTGGAAACTTGCTGAAAAACAGCAAATTGCTAATGCACTACAGGCAGTACCGTCATTTTTTAAGGTGTCAGTTGATAAAAATATGAGGTCTCGAGAATTCACTTCTTACAACCGGTTCTGAAAAACTCCATCGGGGGAGTTTTTCAAAACCGATAGAAAAAATTTGTTTTATACCTCTTCCAGCGACACTTACTTGTTGACTGGGTACATTGACTCATGGTTCAAGTATCATAAATAGTATGAACTATCAGGAGTGGGGGGTATGATAGTATGAAAAAATTAGCAGGCGTTTTCTCTCTATTTCTTGCAATTGCAGTGGTCTTCGGGTGCTACGACGACACAGGGAAAACCGCAAATATTTCACTGTCAGGAGATGAGAGCAGTTTTTCCGGCGCTATAATGGTAAAACTACGGGATGATAAAGAGCTGGCATCCAAGCAGCTCTCGCCGCTTGTGATGAGCGCCAAATCCCTGGAGCCGCTCATGAAGGGGCATCGCGTGCGGTCAATACGCCGTCTAGTCCCGGATAATGGCCTGGAAGGCTTCAGGATGAGGGCGCGCAGCGCAGGGAACCTGTCCAACGACATGATTGAAAAGCGCTCCGCCTCGAAAAAACGGTGGCACGTGGTCCGGTTTGAGAACCTGGCCATTGAGGATGCCCGCGATCTTTGCGATGAGCTTCGCAAAGACCCGCGCATTGAATATGCTGAACCGGACCACAAGGTATCTCTTGATGAGACCTTTCCGAATGATCCGAACATGATGTTCGGCCTGCAGTGGAGCCTTTTCAACCTCGACATGTATGATGCGTGGGATTACACAACGGGGGCCGGTGACGTGGTTGTTGCGGTCATCGATACGGGCGTGGATTATACACATGAGGACTTGGCAGGCAACTGCATTGCCGGCTATGATTACCTGAATAACGATGCTGACCCGATGGACGACACCGGGCACGGCACGCACGTGGCCGGCATTATCGGCGCAGTTGGCAACAACGGGCAAGGAAATGCCGGAATGGCATGGCAGGTGCGCATCATGCCGCTGCGATTCATATCCGAAGACCCGGGCAATCCTGATTATGCATTGAGCGGGGATATTTCACTGGGTATTGATTGTATCAACTACGCGGTGAGTAATGGCGCGCATATTATCAACGCCAGCTATGGATGCTATTATTATTCCGAAGCGGAGCGCGAGGCGATCATGGACGCTCGCGACGCAGGCGTGCTCTTTGTCGCTGCAGCAGGCAATGGTCTTGTTAACAGCGAAGGAATACGGGTCGGGTTAGATACTGATGCGACACCGAGCTATCCAGCCAGCTATAATCTTGACAATATTATCTCAGTGGCAGCGTCAACCTATGCTGATCAGCTGAGAACCAGTTCAAATTACGGTATTATGACTGTTGACCTTGCGGCTCCGGGCGAAGAGATTTATTCGACCATGCCGAAGACCTTGACATATCCGATGTCTCAGGCCGGTTTAAATATGGAATGGGACTATATGTCGGGTACCTCCATGGCTGCACCGCATGTGACGGGAGTTGCCGCGCTCATCAAGTCGCTGCGTCCCGAGTTCAACTACGCAAACATAAAGACCTGCGTGCTGCATGGGATTGAGGAGCTTCCCCACCTGTCCGACAAGGTACTCACCGGGGGTAAACTGAACGGCTATAACAGCGTCTCGTATGCGGCCACCTATACACAGCCGGCGCCGTCGAGTATAATCTTCACCCTGCCGCCTGACGGCAAATACACTACGCCATGGCAATGGCTGGGCCTGGCAACAAAACCGCTGGTGCTTACCTTTACAGTGGCAAGCACGTACCCGATTGCGTCAGTGACCAACGCCACTCTGGTGAGTGGAAATACCTACAGCCTTTCGATCGAAACCGGGTACAGTACCAGCGGCAACAATGACCAGAGCTTTGTCATAAGTTTTGTTGACAGCGAGGGATATATCAAGGAATTCAAGACCCATTATACAACAAGAATATCCCTGGGTTATCTTATTGTTCATTATGTGTATCGTACCACAATAACCTACAACTTCGTGCAATGACGCCCTTGCCAGCTATTATTTCAGTCACGGACAATTCCTGCATTATTGTCCGTGACTGAAATGTTAAAAATTGGTAAAAAATATGTGCAAACCGAATATATTTTACTATTTTTAAGCCCGCCCGGAAGGACCTTTTTATTTGACTTCTGCCCGAAATATTCATATTATTAATCGGATAAATACACGTTGGCATAATTTATTGTATATGCTGATTATGTATGGATTTGAAGGCGGTTTTACCATGAAAAAGATATGGCTCGCTCCCCTTATGATGGCTTCCATTGCTCTGACACCGGGCTGCTGGAGCAATAAACTCGAAGACGGATTGAATAATGCATCATCATTTCTTTCCGTGAAACCCGCCGAGAACGGTTACGCGGTCATCTATGACGGCAACGGCGCTACGGGCGGGTCCGTTCCTGTCGACAGTGCGGCGTATCTGAACGGCGATGCCGTGACTGTGCTCGATAATACCGGAAGCCTGGAACTGACCGGCTATGATTTTGCCGGATGGAGCGAAGATCCCGGCGGCGCAGGAGCACTGCTCGCTCCCGGCTCGACGTTCATCATGGTGGCGGCTGATGTGACCCTCTTCGCCATATGGACCCCTGCCCAGCATACTGTCATCTATGACGCCAACGGCGCCACGGGCGGGGCCGTGCCTGTGGACAATACTCTCTATGTATCAGGGGATACCGTGACCGTGCTCGACAACACCGGAAGCCTCTCGTGGTACGGCGCTGATTTTCTCGGCTGGAATACTCGGGCAGATGGAACGGGAACCGACTACAGTCCCGGCTCGGCATTCAGCATGGGCGGCGCTGACGTAACGCTCTATGCGGACTGGTACCGGTATTTCGCCGGCGGAGACGGGACCGCGGCAGATCCGTTTCAGGTCGCCAACCCGGAGCACCTGAACAACGTCAGGTATTTCCTCGACGCGTATTTTATTCAGACTGCAAACATCGACCTCAACGTATCGGCCTTCAACACCGGCACCGGCTGGGAGCCGATCGGAAACAGCTCAACGCCATTTCTCGGAAACTATAACGGCAATGGCCTGGAGATAATAAATCTCTATATCAACAGGAGCACGGAAGACAATATTGGCCTGTTCGGGTATGCGGACGGGGCGGTACTGAAAAACATCACTCTGTACAATGCCGACGTGGCCGGCAACCAGAACGTCGGCTCCCTGGTCGGGTTCAACTCCAACTGGTCGCAGTTCACTCCTGCTGCCGTGGGCAACCCGCTTATAGGGAACTGTTCAGTGTCCGGCGCCGTCGTAACGGGAGTTGCCGACGTCGGCGGCCTGGTCGGGTATACGGAGGGCTCAGCCAGCTCCGCCTATCTGTCCGTGATAGAAGACTGCTTTGCGGTCGGGATCATCAGCGGCTCGGGCAGCAATGTCGGCGGCCTGGTAGGCTCGAATGTGTACAACGCGACAGTGTCCACGTCCTATGCAGCAGTAACCGTGGTGGGCGGCACCATGCATGCCGGCGGTCTGACCGGCTATTCCTGCTACACGGCAAAAATTTTCAACAGCTATGCGGTGGGGGCGGTTGCCGGTTCATCGCGCGTGGGCGGATTGACAGGGTTCGCGGAATCCAGCACCGCGAACTACTGCTATGCGGCCTGCGCGGTATCCGGCACCTCGGACCTGGGCGGGCTCATAGGCGTGGGCGGCGCTTCCACCGTGTCGTCATATTATGACGCGAGCATCTCCGGCCAGAGCGACACCGGCAAGGGGACGCCACTGCCCACCACCGGGATGCTCCAGCAGGCGAGCTTCACCGGCTGGAACTTCACAACCATCTGGGACATCAGCAAGGGTGCTTCATATCCCTTCCTGCAGTGGCAGGGCGGGGTGAATATTCCCGTGCCGTAGAAGGAGTGCGCCCCGGCCTGCGGTTCGCGCGCGTTGCGCGCATTACCGGGCCAGCAGGTACACGGTGAACAGTACCGCGACCAGCAGGTTCGAGCATCCAAAATTAATGAGAATGGTCTTCGGCAGTCGGTACCGGGCGCTCGCCACAAGGGCAGCGAAGAACGCCCAGTACTTCAGGGCCATCCCGAAATAAAGGAACGGCACTGCGTACTCCGGATGCCGGTACAGGTACATGTACATCGAGCCGAAGCAGAACGCGGTTCCGGCCGTGAACAGGCGGAACAGCATGTAGTCCGGCGGATTGATCGCGCCGGCGTCGCGTATTGATGGGAAGCTGAACGGGTAATCTATGAATATCGACCCGATGATGGAAACCCCGCCGATGAAATTGAATCCGGCACCGATGAGAAGAATATAATCCATACACCCTCCAGAGTGAAGATAAAATTTTCAGTTTTGGTCCGCTACATGAGCGATGCAATATCCCTGGTCCAGGCACGCGCCGCCTCCGGGTTCAGGAAATTCCCCTCCTTTTCCTTGGCGGTCAGCCTGATTATGATATTCATGAAGATACGCTCCGGCAGGCTCAGCGCTTGAATATTGAGTCGCCCGTTGAAAAAGGCGACGCCCGCAAGCCTGACGCCGCGGAACTGGTGGTACAGCCTTTTCAGGTAATAGTCCATCGAGTGATGCCGGTCAAACCCCGAGGCGTCTTTTTTTTCAATTGTTTTCAGCCCCAGCGAAGGATCGACATGGCAGGGAATGGTAAAATCCGGCATATTGGATATCCTGGTCACATAGAGGAGCGAGTAATAAAAAAACACCTTGTTCCGTGATAATTGATCGGCATGGGTATGGATGAAGGCATTGATGGGCGGCCGCACATTCCCCATGTGCATGGGACTGCCGATAATCACCGCGTCGAAACGGCCCAGGTCAATTGAATCGGACGCCTTCGCCGTCTCCACGGAAAAGCCCGATGCCGCGAGCTCATGGCCGAGGATCCCGGCGATATCGGCCGTTGAGCCCGATATGGAGTAATAGACGATGCATATTTTTTTCATTGTGCTCCCCTTCGCAACAGGTGGTGGACGCCTGATTCCGGTCACGATAGTATCATATCGGGGATAGATTGTCAAATAGATCGGAATGAACGACACATTTATGGAACGAACGGCACGCGCCTGGCGATTTTCTCTTTCAGCGGCATGACATAGTTTCGTCCCACCGGCAGGACGGTGTCGTCCCCGTCATTCAAATAAGCGATATACCTTCCTCCGGCCAGGTATTCGACGCGATCGACATGCGCGAGGTTCACCACATATCGCTTCTGTATGCGCATGAAGTACTGGTGCGGGAGCATCTCCTTGATGTTTTTCAGCATGCGGGTCACTTCGTAATCCCGGGTTTCTGTGTGAATGATGGAATGCTTCCCGCTGGAGGTGCAATACAGGATGTTCCTCGTGTCAAGATGGTAGCTGTATTCATCCTCCGTGAATGAGAGGAAGCGGTCTGTGTCAGGGGCCGCCGCGGCGTCGTTGATATCGAACAGGAGTGTTCGCTCCCCGGACAGTCCATCCGAGCTCTTCCAGATGCGGGCTTCTCCAGCGATGATCTTGAAGATGACCGGCCCGGCCCGCCGGAGCCCGTCTCCTCGGTGGACGGGCAATTGCTCGCTGACAAACCGCACCCTCCCGGCGACCCTGAGCATAACCGCGTCGCTGCAGACATTGCCATGGCGGTAGAAGCAGACCTCGACATTCGGGTTGACCTCAATCTGGCGAATGACATTCTTGCGCTCCGGGCTGGCGAAATAAAAACCGGACTCATCGGCCCGCCACATCCGGAGCCCCCTCACGCGCGGCCGGTCCCCGTCGATCGTCGCGAGGAAGCAGACCGGATGCCGGTTTGCAAATTCTATCGCATCGGAAAATGTTTTCATGACGAATGCGTTTTTGTGCCTCCGGAGATACAATCCGTAATCCGCAGTAATCGCGATGTGTGCCGCATTACAAGGGTAATGGATGGCACAGGCTATTCTCTTTTTCCCGGTAATTTTAATCGACCATCCGGAAGAATCAAGACAAAAAAACCCGGCCGTTTCCGGCCGGGTTTTTGATAATTCATGGTGCGAATATTAGCTGACGGATCGTACCGATACAGCGCGGGGACCCTTGTCGCCCTTTTCAACCTCGAATTCAACCCTGTCTCCTTCGTAGAGGGTTTTGAAGCCGTTTCCGGCTATGCCGCTGTGATGTACGAAAAGCTCCGTGCCATCATCGTGCGATAAAAATCCAAAACCTTTCTTTTCGTTGAACCATTTGACTGTTCCTTTAGCCATACAAAAACTCCTGTAAAATGATGCGGGACTTGCCCGAAGAATAAGACTCATCAAAACTGCAATTACTTAAGCCAGGATTAAACTCGAGGGTAAGAAAATTGAAGGATTTATGAAACTATTCAGTTGGAGGCAATATAGTGAAATACCCGGCCTGCGTCAACGGGTTTTCAGTTATTTTTAGATATTCAGGGGAAATTGTGGATAAAAATGAAAATTTATGTGCATATTCGGGTTTTATTCTGGTTTTCAAGATAAAAAAGCGCCCCTGCCAGGTGCGTGCACGCTTTTTATGCAATTATTAACTGATGCGGTTTCACTCCCTCGCATGATTTAACGGTGTTTTGATCAAGCCCGGGACAGCGACATTTCCCGGGCGAGGAGGTCGCAGCGCCGGTGAAACCCGCTGTCCCCTGACGATGAGACCCACCGGAAATAGACGTCGCGTCTTTTCATGATTGCGGCAACCGACTCCCACAGGTCGCGGTTCTTTACCGGCCGGTTCAGTGCGGTGAAATACCCGTTCCTCTCCCAGTTGGCGAGCCATACCTCGGCCCCCCTGATCACGTACCTGCTGTCCGTGTGCACGACAACCGGCCCGGACGGCTCCACGCAGTCCAGGGTCCTCACCACGGCGAGGAGCTCGGCCCTATTGCTGGAGCTGCCGCACTCGCTCCCGGCCTTTTCAACGATCTCGTCCTGACTGTACACGATGATGCCTGCCCAGCCGCCGGTTCCTGTGGCTGAGAGGCTCCCGTCCGTGAAGACCTGTATGGCGTTCTCCGGGCAGGCGCGGCGCTCGGACGCGACAGGGAACACCACGGGTATGTCGATCTCTTCGTGCGGCCCGACCGCCATGCAGATCGCGAGTATTTTTTTAAACCGGTATTCGTTTTCCCTGAGGATGCCGGTAAAATCGGCCTCGGGAAGCTCATAGGCTATTGTCCTGTCCGCATCCCGGAACAGGATGCGCTGGCACGAACGATCACTGCGCGCGTCCCCGTGCGCGGTAACCACGCAGGTGATGCCTTCCGGTACGCGGTCCACGTTCCCGAGGCGGAAAAGCGGGTTGGCTGATGATGCCCTGTTCATCTGGTCATCCATTAATGCGGCCCCATCGCACGGGGGCCGACCTCACCGCAGTCTACAATAAGCTGGCGCCCCTGTCCATTAGAAAAATTGCCGGCCGATGGTGTGAGCCGGTCCCGAGGCATCGCGTGGACGTGAATGGAATCTTCAATATGAGCGTGTCTGCGTTTGGAGATTTTTCTATGGCCAGGCATAAAAATGGCGGGAACAGGAGCCCGCCATTTTGCAATGATCGAATGAGCGCTGGCCTTAAAACTTCACAGCCAGGTCCGGAGAAACCGTGAATTTCGCGCCGCAGTCGGCGCAGCGGTAGGCGCCCGGCTTTTTAACCCGGATGAGGCCCTTGCATTGTGCGCACTCGACGATGAGCGGGCCGAAACCCTCGCCCGTTGCGGTTGCGGGGCGCGAGGCCGGATCCATGCCGGTTACCGTGAATTCAGTGCCGCAGTGGGGGCAGAGGTAGTCGCCGTCATGATCAACGCGGACCTGCGACCTGCATGTGGAGCAGGCGACAACTTTCGAGCGGGGCGCGGGCTCTTCTGCCGCCACGGGGGCCGCCTCCGGAGGCTGCGCCCGCGGCGCTGCCTCCGGCGCTGGAGGGACGGCGATCTCGACGGCGGGTTCCTCCGGTTCCCCGGCGTCGCCTTCGTCGGAGAACCCGCTGTCGCGGAGCTCGATCTGCCGGTCCATCATCTGGAGCGCCTCGGCGCGCGACGGGACGATGCGGAATATCTTGTCGAACCCGAGCAGGGAATAGAGCGCCTGTATCTCGTCCTGGAGATTGAAGATGACGAAAAAGCCGTTTGCTTCCGATATCTTCTTCTGCAAAAATAGCAGGAGGCCGATCCCCTCCGAGCTCACGTATTCCATCCGTGCGGCGTCAAACAGTATAAAGACGATGTTCTTTTCGAGAAGCAGGTTGACGTAATCCTCGAAGTCGGGGCTGGTGTAGCTGTCAAGGGGACCCTCGATATCGACGACCGCCACCCGGTTGTCCATTACTTCCGCATGCTTGATAACCACGGCGCTACTCCTTTTACTCTTCCGGTATTGCGTCTTTGATCGTCCGTTGTGACGATGCGCCCGCGGGGGCAAATGAGGTCACGGCAGGCTCCTCCTCATCAGCGATCCTGATGACGATCGGGCCTTCATTCCGGCCCGCGGCCCCGAACGCCGGTAGGCCGTACGCGCGCCTCTGGATGCTCCGGTAGCGTAAAAATACCACGAGCGATATCATCAGGGAAACGGCCGCTGCGACCGCGAGGGAGACCTGGAGAATGCGAAGGCTCCTGCGCGCGTGATCCGAGAGAAATGTGAAGACGCGTTCCTTGCTGACGATGAAGGCCACGACGCCGACCGGCTTCTTCTTGCCGAACACGGCGCGGCTCACGAGCCATCCGGTCGTATCGATGCCCGCGTAGAAATATCTCTTCAGCGCGGCGCGCACATCGCGCTTATAGGGGACCCGCATCGACGGTATGTTGTAATCGGTGAACAGGACGTCCTTGCTCTTCCGTTTCGCCGGGCGCAATATGAGGTCAAGGTTGTATGAGAACTCGTCCCCCGCCAGGTTCCCCCTGAGCTTTTTTTCAATCCCAGGATCGGAATGGGCGATCAGCTTTCCGTTGTTGAGGACGACGAACGCTTCTCCAATCATGTTCTGCTCGATTTTTTCCCGGAACAGGGCGCGAAGGCGCCGGTAGTTTTTTGTGCGGTAGCACATTTCCGTCATGGCGCCGAAGGCCTCCGCCAGGGGCAGGGAGTAAGACCGGGTATACGATTCAATCGCCGCAATTCCGCTCCTGCCGGCGTAGAAGAAATACGCGGCGCTGGCGCCCGCGGCGATGATTGATTCAACCAGAAGGAGGAGCAGGAATATGCCAACCGGAAAAATCCTCCCGCCGCGCCGCTGCAGGTCAGCGCGGGGCTGACGTGAAACCCCGGTGCCGGCCGCGTCCTGAAAGTCAATCTCTACCATTTCCTGGTCCCATTCCCCGTTTTTCCCTTTTTTTTCAGACATAATCCCTCTGCGTGAGTATACATTGACAATATCGGTGTTTTACCGGCGTATTTTCAATAAAAAAAGCTTGTCAGGAGCGGACAGGATATTAATCAATTCACCATCAGGCTTTCCGTAGCGAAGGGCGAAACGCGCCGCCGGAGCGAATACATGGCCGTAGCTCCATCGATGAGACAGATTCAGGACGTGCATGCCGCATGACAATCACTTCCACATCGGGCACCGGCGAAATGCTGGAGATATGGGACTGGGAAACAGGGTTCCCCACGGGAGGCTCTGTGCTGCGCGACGATGCCCACCGGAACGGAACGCCGCATGAAGCGGTCCATCTCTGGGTTGTGCGGAACGATCGTCCCGTGCCGGAGATCCTGTTTCAGCAGCGCGCGGCGCACAAGGAAAATTACCCTGACTGCCTTGACATCACCGTGGGCGGCCACGTGCCCTTCGGGTACGGCGGCAACAAGGTGCTCAAGGAGGCGGAGGAAGAGATCGGCATACTCCCCGATGAGCGCAATCTGATAGACCTGGGCTGGTACCGGTATGAAGAACGCACGGGCGCGCTCTTTCAGCGGGAAATCCAGCATGTATATCTTCTCAACGACGACCGGGAGCTGCACCGGTTCCGCTTCAGCGACGGCGAGGTCGCGGGCATCTACGCGGTGGGCATCGACAGCCTGAGGAAGATCATCGCCGGAAACGCGTGTTTTGACATAGAGGGCTTTAACGGTACGGGACGCGTGCGCCGGAGCGTCTCCCGGAGCGATTTCCACCCGCAGCTTTTTCACCTGTCCATGCACGCCTACATGCGCGTGGTAATGGCCGCAATCGAGGAGCTGGCGGGCACGGGATCCGTAACCGTCAGGATGCCCGGCCTGTAAACCACGGCCGCCCGAAGGCTTTGAAAAAGCAATGAATGTGATATCGTATCCAGAATCACTGGCCATCCCCGACAGCGTGTACGTGGACGTCCGATCGCCTGAGGAATTCAGGGAAGACCATGTTCCCGGATCGGTGAACCTCCCCCTTTTCGACGATCGCGAGCGTAAAGAGGTTGGCACGCTTTACAGGGCCGCGGGGCGCGACGAGGCGATCATGCGGGGCACTTCCATCGTGGGCGGGAAGCTCGATGACCTGGTCGGCTCGTTCCTCTGCTACCGTGAGAAAAACATAATCCTCCTGTGCGCCCGCGGCGGCATGCGGTCGGGATCCCTGGCCTCGCTGCTTGACTCGATCGGGCTGCGGGTATACCGGCTGAAGGACGGCTATAAAGGCTACCGGCATTACGTTATGAAGAGCCTGGAATCGCTTTCACTACCCTGGCCGCTCTTCGTCCTCCAGGGCCTCACCGGCGCGGGTAAAACCGAGATTATTCGCCGTCTTTCCTGCGCCATCGACCTGGAGTGGATGGCGGGTCACCGCAGCTCGGTGTTCGGCGGCATCGGCATCGAACAGAATTCTCAGAAGCGGCTGGAGAGCCTTCTCCTGGAGCGGTTGGGAAAACTCGCAGGGGAGGCGTTCTGCGTCATAGAGGGGGAATCCAGGAAGATCGGCAACCTTCATGTTCCGGAAGGACTGTACCGGATCATGGGCGTGTCGCCCGTTATTTACATTGACACCCCCCTCGATCGCCGTGTCGACATCATCTATCGCGAATACAGCGCCCACTGCGACGGCGAGAACATTCCCGCGATTGTCAACGGCCTCGCGCCGAAGCTGGGTCAAAAAACTACCGACACCCTGCTTGGTCTTTACGATGATGGCAATATCAGGGAATTCATACGCGTCATGCTTGAAAAATACTATGATCCGCTCTACCGTCATTCACTCCAGAAGAAGGAATATGCGGCGGTGGTAGTCAACCTTGACACGCATGAAGCAACTGCGGAGCTGCTGGATCGAATACGCGAGTATCTGGCAGAAAGAAACCAGTAGATTATTGCCGCTTATTAATTGACTGCCCCTGCCGCATCAGGTCTGAAATCATCCAGTATAGAGTTGCATTTTTTACAATATAAAAAATAATATATAAATATATATTTATATGTATAATATTATGCCCTGATTAAAGGCAGATTAATAATTCCTCAGGGTGAAAAATTAAAAAAAATATTTTTTTTTATTAAAGAATCTCATTTTTGTCGAAAATAAGAATAGATACGAATCCAGGGAAGGAGGTTACTGAAATGGATGTCAGTTTAATCAATACCACACCATTTTCAATGCCACGATCCGCTGATTTTGCCGAGCTTCAGGCAGGCAGAGCTGCAGTAAAAACATCAGAAGTGCAAATGCCATTTGCCAAGAACAACAACATTTCTGAAGAGGTCCGTGAACAGGTTGTCATGAGCCTTCAGGACGTGCAGAATTTTCTGTACATGATGATCGGATCAAAGATCAGGATCCAGTCTGAAGCCAATCAAGTCGGGTCATCGGTCAATACCGCTGCATAACCGTGTCCGGTAAAGGGGAGTAACATGAAAATTGGTGATAGTGCCAGAAACGGCCCCTCGTAATAAGCTGATGCCTGTTGCCAGGGGCTGTTGCTATTCTATCCCGGACATGTTATTAAAAAGTATAACCTCACCAATGCTGAAAATCATGCCAGATTTTTCTCCGAAAATCCCCGTTTTTTGAATATCATTGATATAAAAAAACTGAATATTTATGAAAAATTGTTGACCAAAAATAATATATTATAGTTTCATACACATTGTCCTGAATTATGTAATATATTAAATTTTATATCTAATTAGCTATCCGTGATTAATTATTAAACGTATCAAATGATTTGATAATAATTATCTTTTCTTATCTAAGGTCTATGCCTGTGAAATCGACGATGGCTATTGGATATTCAGCAATTCTGATGACCTGAGCATGTTCGGATGTTTCATCGTAATTGTATCAAGGGTCTCCCTGATTAATTCGATAAGAAAACTATAGGCGCATCAGGCTTCTTTCTATTGTCCGTCTGTCCGGGTGATAACAGGAAGAGCCAATTACACGTGCGGGATGTTGCGTTGGAATATGAGCAGGGAATTGCAGGATAAAGCGGAAAGAATTATTCGGGAACTGGAGGATTGTCTGGTTCCCATCAAGGAAGAAATTGCAAAGTTAAAAAATTCTTCTAATGATAAAAACATGAGGACGCTCAGGTAATCGTGAGGGAGTAGGCATGCCACCAAAAGGAGAAAGAAGAAAGCAGCAGATTGTCGATACCGCCAAGGAGATGTTCATCGAGAACGGATTCCAGAGCACGCATATCGGCCAGGTATGCGAGAAGCTGGATATCGCCCGGGGCACCGTGTATCAGTATTTCAGGAACAAAAAAGAAATTCTGTACGCCATTCTGGACGAAGTGATTGAAAATATCGAGGACATATTTGATCTGGACGATTTCAACGAATTTTTTGCCCACAACCCGACGCATGAAGCGGTTCTCTCCTTCATTAACAAGCGCCTGGTCTCCTGTATCTCCGTCATGCTGGGCGAGCCTATCGTGATCAAGCTGATCTTCAAGGAGATCGTGGGCGTCGATGATGACGTGAACGAAAGGGTCGGCAAGGCGATCGCGACGATCGAAAAGTGCGTTTCCCAGGAAGTGGAAGAGCTGATGAAGCGGAATGTATACAAATCGACGCTCGATCCGAAGGTAACGGCCATGATGATCATCGGCGGGGTCATGCAGGTTGTGTATCAGTGCGATCGGATGAAACAGGACGTCCTCAGCGAGAGCCTCATCAACTCCATTGCAATGCATTATCTGTACGGGGTATTGAAATAGCGATACCGGAATCATGGGAGCGGGAATGCGAGTATCGTGACGGCGTGTGTATCAAGGGGCCCGGTGTAGCCGGGTTCTTGTTTTATTAAAAATACCGTTTCATTGCCGACGCCCTGCAGGCGCCAGCGGCGCAGTATCCGCATAACGGCCGGTCTTCACATCCTTATATGAGCATGGTAAAGAAACATATCATCATCAGTGTTGCCGGGTTCATTGTCCTTGCGCCCCTTCTGCTGCTTCACGCACCGGGGGGCATGGCGCCGCCATCGCTTGCAGCGGCGGAAGGTTTTTCATCCAGGGAGATGAACGGGCTCATCGACCGGCTTATGGAAGAGACTGACGGGGTAAAGCGGCAGGAGCTGGTCAAGCTGCTGCGCGCCTATCCGGAGGATGAGGTCGGTACACGGTGGCTTGATCTGCTTGACGGCGCCGTGCGGGTGAGCACGACTGTGCGGGTCATTGACGGAATGGCGGAATTTGCTGACCGGCGTTTTGTTCCGCCGCTCGCGCGCCTTCTCGTAAGCCCCCATTATGCGATACGGAAGAGCGCCGCCCGCACCCTGAAAAAGACCGGCGACGACCGCCTCTATCCGGTGATCCTCGGGATGGTGAACAGCAGCAACCCGGTACACCGCATCTATTTCATAGAGGCCATGAATTACCTGTACGACCGGCGCTTCTACCAGTCGCTTACCGGCCTGCTGAGGGACGACAACAAATCGATACGGATATATGTGATAAACTGCCTCAAGGAAAACAGGATTACCGAGTCCCTCGGCTATATACGGGCAGCGGCGATGAACGACGGGAACGACGAGGTCCGGATCGCGGCGATCGAGGCCATTGGCGACCTGCGCGACGGAATCGGACTGGGCGTCCTCCACGCGACGCTGAACGATGAGAACCGGGACGTCCGCTGCGAGAGCGTCAGATCGATCGGACGCATCAATTCTTTCGCGTCCGTGAACGCCCTTTCGCTGCGCATGGCGCAAGAGGATGAGAATGAAATCAAGGAGCTGATCCTTGACATCCTCGCGGGCCTGGGCCGGGTGGGTGACGTGCGGGGTATCGAAAGGGTGCTTCGCACCGACGCGCAGCAGGGGCTCCGCATCAAGGCGGCGCACGTGCTCGGCTTTTCCGCCAGCCCGCTGGCGCTGGCCGCGCTGCGCGACGGGATCGGCGACACTGATTTTCGCGTGAGGGCCGAGGTGTGCAATTCCCTCGGGAATTTCAGGAACCGGCAGTCGCTTGCCGTATTGCTGGATGTTCTCGGCAAAGAGGACCATGTATATGTGAAATCTGCGGCCCTTTATTCGATCAGGCGCATCAACGACAGAAAATCCCTGGTCGAGCTGTTCGATTTCTATACCGAAGAGAAAGATCCGATTTTCCGCGAGCTGCTCCGGACCACGATCCGCGAGTATATCGGGCGGTATATCTGAAAAAGGACGCCCGCGCATGGCGATGTCTGAAGGAGAAATACGGGGCCTCATAGAAAAATTGAAGCGGCGGTACGGGGAGTATGCCCGAAAGAACCCGACCTGGTTCAGTATCGACGCGTTCAACGAGCGCTACCTCATGGCCGTCAGAAACGGTATGAACATGGAGGCCTTCATCCTCGCCGAGATTGCGAACTTCGAGAAGATCAAGGAGAAATACGAGAGAAAGAAGAGCGAGAAGCCGTTTTCGGAGCAGGTGGACCGGATCATCGAAGAGCTGACGGCGCGGATCAAGAAATACCCGGCGGTAAATTTCCATCCCCGGGCCGGCCTGGAGATATGCCACTTCTACGGGGCGCTTTCAGAATTCGCCCTCGATTATTTCGCCGCGCTGTTTCTGCTGGCGGAGGACAAGCAGCTGAAAGACAGGGTTATAGCCTTCGAGGGCGCGCTCGGCGCGCTGGCCGCGCCGCGGGGGAGCCTTCCGGCGAAACGGATCGAGGATCACGCGATGCTGCTCCGCCGGCGGGGGGTCCGGGAGATTGATATCGAACGCGATAAAAACGAGTACCTGAAAGAGTCGGCGTTTTTGCTCCACGACATCGTGGATTTCTGCGACAGCCTTGTTGAGGCCAGGAACCCGGCATGGGAAACGCCCCTGCGCTTTAATAAGCTGTACCTGGACGACCGGCGGAAAAAGCGGATTGCGTCGCTCTTTACCGGCTGCACCGGGTACGGGGCTATTTTGAAAATACGGGATCGGGCGGCCGCCATCATCGAGGATTTTCGGCTTGCCGCTTTCAGGAAACAGCAGTAGCGGCGGGCTCATTCTGTTAAGAAGCGCCATTCCGCTCATAAAAAAACATAAGTAAGATGGAACCTTTTTGCTCTGCCGGGGTCTTACCGGTACAATCAGGAAAGACCAGTGAAAATATGGCAGGAGGATCTACAATGAATATTTCAAGACTTTTAGCGGTTGCCGCGGCGGTGATGCTGCTCGCACAGCCGGCGCTCTACGCCCAGCGCGGCGGGGAGATGCGCGGCGACAGGGAATGCCCAATGGTGAAGACGCACCACGGGCCGGTCTTCGGAGACCCGACCTGGATGCAGAAAGAGCTGGGGCTCAGCGATGCGCAGGTGGCGAAGATCGCCGATATCAACAAGGAGCATCAGAAGAAGATGCTTGCGTACCGGGAAAAGCTTGCACCGATGAAGATCCAGCTCAAGCGGCTGCTTCTCGAGGACAAGGTCGATATGGCAAAGGTGAGGTCGCTGATCAAGGACATGGCTGACATCAGGGCGGATCTGCAGGTGCTCAGGATACAGCACCGGCTGGACATCGAAAAGACGCTCACGCCGGAGCAGAAGGCGAAGATGAAGGCTCATCGCGGTCACATGAGGAAGGGCGTGAAGCATGACATGAAGGACCGTCAGCGCGGTCCGGCGACCCGGTAAACCAGATAGGACGCACCGGTTAAGCGGGCGCAGGGATAAAGGAACGAACCCGGATGACTGATACAGAGTTTGCAGCCATAGTGGGAAGGACCAAGAGAATCGTGCTGTCAGCCGTGCGAAAGCACCTGGCGGCGCGATTTTCTTATGCCATTGACGATGTGGTGCAGGAGACCTACCTGCGTGGCTATCGTCACCTGGCAGGGGGCCTGTTCAGGAACGAGTCGTCGGTGGAGTCATGGCTCTACACCATCGCCAGGAACGAGTCGCTCCGCATGAACAAGAAGCTGGCCCGCGAGGAGGAAAAGGCGGAGAAGGCGGCCGCGCGACAGAGGGAGGCAGAGCCGGTTCGCTTTACCCCCGAGGACGCCGCGCTTCTTGACGGACTGCTGGCCAGGCTGCCGGAGAAATACCGGGACGTCATGGCGCTCAAGTCGCAGGGAATGCCGGAGGAGGAGATCGCCCTGCGACTTGGCATCAGCAAGGGCACGGTAAAGTCGCGCTTTTCCCGCGGCAAGGAGATGCTCCAGAGACTTTCCGGGGAGGCAGTATGATGAAAACAATGCATGAAAAGTTATTTGATGACAGGATAGCGGCCAGGCTGAAGAGCGGCGAGTGGGATCTCGGCATAGCAGGGGCGGTCAACCGGCGGCGCCGGTCCAGGAAGATCGGCTTCGCCGCCGCAGGCACGATTTCTTCGCTCGCGCTCGCGGCGATGCTTGCGATCGCCGTTCTGCCGGGGCTCTGGGGCGGCGCGGGTGCCGGCGAGGAGCTGACCTATTTTGTGAACGCCCAGGTCGCGGGGACGTGGAACACGGTGTTTGCCGGCGCCGGCCAGGCGGTCGAAAGCGATGTGTCCGTCGTGGACCCGGGGTACGAGGATGACATTGACACCTTCATTGACGAAACCCTCGCAATGCGCCTGTAACGACTTTCCGGAGGGCCGCTGAAGAAGCGCGGTTCACGGCAGGCACGAATCTATCAGGTCCTGTTTCCGTTCCGGACCTGATAGTCGTCTTTCTGTCCTGCTCGTTGACTGAAAAATGTTTGAATCGGAATTCTTGCAGCGGTTAGGCGATATTAATATCGTGGACCCCTGCGGGGGGCATCAACTTTCGGCTTGGCAACATTGACCTTGATGTTTCTTCCATCCATATCTTTACCGTCAAGCTGTTTGATGGCCTCTTCGCCCTCTGTCTGATTGGGCATCTCAATAAAACCGAAACCTTTTGATCTGCCTGTATCCCTGTCGGTAATTATTTTGCTTTCTGTCACCGATCCGAACTGTGAAAACATTTTTTCAAGATCAGCGTCATTTACCGAGTACGGCAGATTCCCCACGTAAATTTTCATGTTGCTCCTTCTCCTTGATTGAACAGATGCGTTTTTGTGATACAGAAAGCCAGCATAGCAGGTAAAACTAATAAGTCAAGGTCAATTTTTTTTACGTGCGGATATCCGGCCGGTTTTGATGCGGCCGGGACGGGTATGATGCTCTTTTATGCTTGCTAAAATCCGTTGGTATGCTTTTGATAAATTTGGTTGTTTGAGAGGGGCAATTTCCGGCTTTTTTCAACGATCTGGATAATTTTTTAAGCCGGTCGCCGGAGCGGGTCCCGTCCCATTTTTCTTGTGGAGGCTTCCCCCATGCTGAAACAATGCCGTTTTCATCATCCGGTCCGGTGTCTTTTTGTCATCGGGATTCTGCTGTCCCCCGTGATATATTGCACAAGCGCCCCCGGCAGGGATGGGGATGCGGCCGGTTATTCCGGCAACCCGAAGACCATCGCGCATGATTTTCTTGACATGGAAGCGCCCTTCGGCGCGGGAGCGGAGCACCGCGCCGCGGTCGATCGACTGATCAACAGGGCGATGGGAGCCGTCAGCCCGGCGCCGCGCTACACGACCGAAGAGGCGGTCCGGACCCTGCGCGCCATCCACGCGCTCCTCGAGAACGAGGGATTCACGACCTCAAACAACCTGCTCCTCTGCCGGGGGCTTGAACGAAAGAAGATCGACTGTGACAATTACTGCGCCATCTACATCGCGATCGCGGAGGTGCTGAATATCCCCCTTGTCCCTGTATACGCGCCCAACCACAGCTTTCTCAGGTTCTGCTTTGATGATGGGACCTATATCAACTGGGAACCGACGGAAGCCCGTGTCGATCCTGACGCATACTATGTATCGGAGCTCCGCATCCCGGCGGAATCGATACGGAAGGGCGTCTACATGAAAATTCTCTCCCGCGGCGAGTTCATCGGCGTCGAGTACAACAACATCGGCGCACACCTCATGACAGGGCGGAGATACGCGGAGGCGGTACCGTATTTCAGCCTGGCCATCCGGGAGTATCCTCGCTTTTCATCGGCCTATCACAACCGGGGCACCGCGTACTACGCGGTGCGGCGTCTTGACGAAGCGCTGGCGGACCTGACGGAGGCCGCCGGTCTCGATCCCTCGCGCGCGACCACGCGCAACACGCTGGGCGATGTCCTGTTCGATCTGAAGGAGTACGGCCGGGCCCTGCGGGAATATACCGCCAGCATCAGGCTTGATCCGACGAACTACGTTCCGTACAACAGCATCGGGCTCATCATGAAGGTGCAGAAAAAGGACGACCAGGCGGAGACATGGTTCGCCAGGTCGAGGGAGATACGGGCGAAATACGGGAAGTAGGGGCGGATCGCCGCGGGTCATTCCCCCGCATGCTCGATGGCGGACGCCTTGCCCCGTTCCTCGTCGACAAAGAACAGCACGATGATGGCAATAAGGAAAAAGATCGAGCATATCAGGATGGCGTTTTTCATCCCGAAGCTGCTCTGCAGAATGCCGAGCCCCATGAGGCCGAAGATGGCGGCGAGCTTGCCGGTCAGGTTCCACAGCCCGAAGAATTCTCCGGACTTGGTGTCGGGCGAGAAGATGCCCACCATGGCGCGGCATGCGGACTGAGTGGCGCCGAGCCCGAGTCCCGCGAGCGAGCCGATGACCAGGAAGACATGCTGCGACTGCCAGGACGAGCCGAAGACGCCGTTCAGGAAGCCTGTCACTTCCTCCACTCCGTAGATCAGCGAGATGGAAACCAGCCAGAGGACCAGCGTCACCATCAGGGTGCGCCGGGCGCCCCAGCGGTCCTGGAGATGGCCGAACAGGAACGCGCCCCCCGCGGCGGTGAACTGGGTGATGATAAACATCAGCATCTGGGTGAGCCCGGACCACCTGATCACCTGGTCCCCGAAAATAAATGCGAAGCTGATCACGATGGAGAGGCCCGCGTAGGAAAAGAAGAACGAGGCGAGGAGTATCATCAGGTCGCGGTAGTCCCTGATGTCGATGATGGTCTGCTTCAGGCGCCTGAACCCGACGGAGAGATAGGATGACCCGGCGGGGAGCGTCCTCCTGACGCCGCGCTCTTTCACCCAGAGGAACGTGGGAATGGCCGCGAGCAGAAAGAAGAGCCCTGTCAGGGGGCCCACGTATCTCAGGTTGGAGAAATTTTCAACGGTGAGGGCGCCGAGACCGAAGAGAACGATAGCCGTGGACGACAGCCCTCCGAAATATCCAAGGCCCCACGCGTACCCCGATATTCGGCCCAGGTCTTCGGGCGGGCCCAGTCCGGGAAGGAAGCTGGATACGAACGACTCGCTGTAGCAGAAGCCGATGTTCGACAGGATGACCAGAAGCATGGCGGCCATGATGTCGCCCGGCGAGACGAAGTAGAGCGCCGAGACGGCAATGACGGTCAGCAGGTAGCTTGCGAACAGGAATTTTTTCTTTGCCATCGCGAAATCCGCGATTGCGCCGAAAAGCGGCGCGGTCAGGAGCACCACCAGGTAGCTGGCGGAGAGGGCGGCGCTCCAGAGGAGATTGCCCAGGCGAAATTCGGGCGCGTCGCCGACGATGATGCGCGGGAAGATGACGCAGAACACGACCGTGATGATAACGGTGGTGTAGGACGAATTCGCGAAATCAAACATCGCCCATCCAAAAATCTCCTTCCCCGATGCCCGTGTCCCGTTTGTCATGCGGACCCCCTTGAGCGTGATGTGTGCGTCTTACTCGTCCAGAAAGCGCTCGTCAATGCATGCCGTCTTCTCGTGAAAAACCCATGCCATTTCCGCCCCGATAATAAAGAGAAAGCAGGTATACCATATCCATATCATGAGGATTACGATGGTGTTGAGGGATCCAAAAATAGAGGTGTAGTCGTTGATCTCCTTGATGTAATAGGAGAAAAGGTACTTGACGACTTCATAGCTGAACGAGGCGAAGAGGGCTCCCTTGAAGATGGAAAGGTTGTCGAGTTTTTTCGGCGGCACGAAGCGGTAGATGATGAAAATGAGAAAGGTGTTCATCAGCATGGTCGTAACCGCCGACAGGAGGAGCGGGATGTCTCCCACCATGGATATCAGGTTGTTCAGGGAGCCCATCTCGTTCAGGTTCTCTTCCAGAAAAAGGGCGAGACCGGTGTTCTTGAACAGCACGATAAAGTTGGAGATTACGGTCACCGCGAGGACGGCGAAGGCCATTGCCAGGATGATGCTGAAATGACGTATCTTCGCCTGCCAGTAGACCCGGCTCTCGTTGATGCGGAAGGCCTTTTCCAGTCCCCGCTCGATTATGTCGAAGACAAAGCTTCCCCACCAGAAGAGGAACGGGATCCAGATAAAGGCAAGGTACCGCTTATTGTATATGATTCTTTCAATAACGGCGATGAACCTTCCGATGTCGATCGAGGGCAGCTGGCTCTTGAGCTGTGAGATGTAAAAACCGGCGATGACGTCCGATTTGAAGAAAAAGCTGAGCGTCGCGATCAGGACCAGGGAGAGCGGGATGAATGATATCAGGAGGAAAAATGCCAGGGCGCAGGTTGAGAGCTCCCCGTCATGCTCGCGGAAATTCCTGGTGACACAGCGCAGGTCGATAAAGATGAAGTCCTTCACCGCGCGCAGTGGCCTGAGGATCAGGATTTTTGTCTTATAGAGCAGGTCTTTTATTCTCATTGGCCGCCATGTACCGCGCCACGTCGCGATGGTGCGCTGAAATAGTGCGCGGCCGGAACAGTTTAATCACGGAAGAGAGGGCCGCGCCTCTGATCAGAAATTAAAGCACGACCGCGGCTTAATTTCAATAAAAATTTATTATTTATTCGTCCCTGCCGCCCAGCAGGCCCGCCCGAATCAGGAAGTAGAGGAGGGTCATTATCGACGAGGCGGCGGCCGCCACATAGGTCATGGCCGCGGCGGAGAGCACCCTGCCCACTCCCTGCAGCTCCGTTTCCGGGATGAGGCCGTAGGAAGAGAGCATTGCCTTGGCGCGGGTTGACGCGTTGAATTCTACCGGGAGCGTTACCAGCTGGAAGAATACGACGACGCTGAAGAGAACTATGCCGACCTTGACCAGTCCCATCACCCCGAAGATGAAGCCGGCGATGATGATGATCCATGACAGGTTTGAACCGATGCTTGCCACCGGCACCATCGTGTTTCTCAGGACCAGCGGCCCGTAGGCCTTCGCGTGCTGTACCGCGTGTCCTGTTTCGTGCGCCGCCACGCCGATAGCCGAAATGGAGCTGCTCCGGAAAACATCGGGGGACAGACGGACTACCTTTTTTGTCGGGTCGTAATGGTCTGAGAGAAATCCCCCCGTCTCGGTGACGGAGACATTGGTAAGCCCGTTTCGGCGGAGGATCTGCGCTGCCACTTCCGCCCCGGTAAGTCCTGAGGACGACATCACTTTTGAGTATTTTTTAAACGTGCTTTTTACCTTGAGCGACGCAAAGAGTGACAGGGCCAGAACCGGCGCCATCATTATCCAGTAGAGCGGATCTATACCGTAAAACATCGTTTTCCTCCGTACAATGTACTGCATACTGCCGCACACCCGCGGCCCGAGCCGCAAGGTGCAGGCTGCGCGTATTGTTTAGACAGCTGTAAAAAATATAATGTTACACGGATATTTGTCAATTTAATAAATAGCGGGCATGCCGCGGATAGGCCCGCAGCAATATGATTTGACAATACTGTCCTTCATTACTATCTTTGCACCATGCACTCAAAGCGACTTGCATATGCACGAATCGTGTTCGCCATGTTTCTCTGCTGTACGGTCGTGGCGGACGGAATTCAACCGGCCTCAGCGGCGGCGCGCAACGCCGATGTCTCGGCCGACATCCCGACAACTTCCGGCGCCGTCGGCGCGGACTGGTCACAGTACAGCTGGGGCCTTTATTACCGGAACCGCGCCATGCTGGAACGGAAGGGCCCCGGACGCGAGGTTCTGCTGAAGAAAGCGCTCGGCTTTTTCCAGCAGGCGGCCGCTTCGGGCGTCTCGCTGGACCGGGTGTACTACCAGATATCGGAATGCTATTTTTCCCTGAAGGACTACGGCGCGTCGCTCGATTACGCCAGGAAAAGCATCGCCATTGACAGCCGCAACAGGCGCGTCTACAACAGGATCTTCGGCATCCATCTGAAGCGGCGCGATTACGCCGCCGCTGCCGCAATTCTTCAGGAGTATCTGAAGATAGAGCCGGAATCGGTGCAGGTGCGCTTCATTCTCGCGGAGCACTATTACAATAATATGCGCAATATGGAGAAGGCGGCCGCGGCGTACCGAAGCGTCATAGAACTGTCCTCCCGCGTGCCGGTTGAAGACTATTTCCGGGAGCGCGCCCTGCTCAGCCTTGCAAATATCGCGTACCGGAATGGCGATCTGGCCGGGGCCGCGGCGACGTACCGCGAGGTCTTGGAGACTAACAGGGAAAACCTGGATGCGGTCTATTTCCTCGCCATGACCTACCTCGAGCTGTATGATCTTGACAACGCGGAGCGCTCTGCGCAGGCCTTCCTCGAAAAGCGGCCGGACGATCAGGCCATCAACTCGGTGCTCGGGCGGGTCTACTACCTCCGCGGCGACCACCGGGCGATTACACGCCTTGGCAGGGCGAAAGGCAGAGGTTCGCTGAGCGGCCTCCTGGCCTGGGGCCTGTACTGCGAGCTTTCAGGGAAGGACGATGCGGCGATGAAGCTGCTCGGGACCGTGATGCGCGCGGCCCCCCGGACGATATCGATTCACCTGGCCATGGCGCGGATCAACGCGCGAAAGGGCGATGCGGCCGCGGCGTTCAATGAATACGTCTCCGCCGGCGTCCTGATGTTCAACGCCGGGATGTACGATGAATCGATACGCTGTTTCAATGAAGCGGGGCGCCTGAACCCGTCGGTGCCGGGGGTCTATTACTACCTGGGCAAGGCGTACGAGGGGAAGCAGCTCTATTCGCTCGCTATATACAATTACCTCAGGGCGGACGCCTTCCAGCCGGACATCGACCTGGCGCTCCATGTCGGGTACCTGTACGGCGTCACCGGCGATTACGACACCGCGATGCGCTATTTCAACCGGGCGTCGGCGGCGGAGCCGGCGAACTCGCGGCCTCATTTCTTCAAGGGGCTGCTCTCCATCTGGCGTGAGGACTATCACGCGGCTGAGCGGTATATCGGCCGCGCCATCGCTCTCGAGGACACGAGCGAAACCTATTATTTCTACATGGCGATCGTGATGGAGAAGCAATCGCGGCTCGATATGGCCATAGCGTCGCTCGAGAAAGCGATCAGACACAACCCCGCAAGCGCGCGGGCCTACAATTATCTCGGCTATCTGTACGCCGACAACAATATGAAAATCGATGAGTCGCTGGATCTCATCCGCAAGGCGCTCGAGCTCGAACCGGATAACGGGGCGTATACTGATTCGCTGGGATGGGCCTATTTTCGCAAGGGAGAGTACAATCTGGCCCTCGAAAAGCTCCTGGCAGCCGAGGGGCTCTTGCAGAAGGCCAATACGCCCGATCCGGCGGTATATGATCATATCGGCGATACCTACCAGAGGCTGGGAAAGATCGAGGACGCCCTCAGGTACTGGCGCAGATCGAACGATTTGAAAAAGAGCAAGACGCTCGAGAACAAGATCAAGCGATACCGGAACGGACGGTAGGCGCCCATGAGAGCGATGATCCCGCTTATGACAGTCCTTGTCGCGGCCTTGGTCGGCTGCGGCACCGCCCCGTTTCGACAGGATGAGGAGCTCGCCGACCGATACCACCCTTCCGGGAAGGATGAGATACGCGGCATGCTCGCCGCAATCGACGAGATCAACGCTCACGCGCCCGAGTATTACGCCGCGGATTTTTCCATAAATGGCAGCCTGGCGGACCGGAGGTACCGCGTCCTGGGCAGCGTCAGGTACGGGAAGAAGGAGCGCCGGCTGTACGTGACGTTCCTCGATTACATCTTCAGAAGTCCCGTCACGACATTTTTCCAGGAGGGCGACGTCATACGCATCTACTATCCGACGGAAAAAAAGATGTACATCGACAGCAGGAAAACGATCGATCTGTCCAATTACGTCGGTATCGCCATGGATTTCGATCTCCTCTCCGGCCTGATGGCGGGGACCGTGCCGGTTATCCCGGGCCATTCCGTGCGGCAGGGCCTGATCGCCAATGACGCAACCGGATCAATGCTTATCCTGGAGAATTCGCGCTTCTACGAAACCCTTTCCTTCAAAGACAACCATCCAGATCGGATCAAGCTCATCGACAGGAAGACCGGGGAGCCATTCGAGATCTATCTGGAGAAACCGGTCGTTCAGGGCGCTGCACGGTTTTACTCGCGGATCGTTATTGTCGGCGGGAGCGATCGCTTCAGGCTCGATATCCGTTTTTCCGGTGTCAGGATGAATACCCCCGTAAAGGTGAAGACGCACCGGGACCTGGCGTTTCCCCGTGATCTGAAGATAATCCAGATGTGATCCGGCGGTACGCCGGGGCTGCCGCATGACGTTTACATCTCCAAATTGTGCGCCATCTAATGAGACATAATTAATTTTTACCATGCGTATAAATTTTTTCTTGACATTTTGGCTGTTATGGCGGCTCCTACATTCAAATTTTTATTATGTCGTTTAAGACAATCTCTACCGGGGATCGTCAACAGTGAACAGGATGGATTATATAAAACTCGAAAAGAGCGGGGATGATCTGCGGCTGATCTTTCTGAAAACGGAGCTGGTTTTCAGCTCAACCTCGTTCATCCTCGAGTTCCTGGAAAAAACCATTTATTCAGCCGGGGGCGGGAAGGTCGTGCTGGATCTTTCCAACGTTAATCACATCGATTCTTCCGCCGTCGGGATGTTCATTTCCCTCAAGAACGGGATGCAGAAGGCGGGGCGTGATCTCTACATCGATGGCGTGTGCGAAAATGTTCTGCGCATCCTCAACTTTCTGGATATTACCGGGTTCCTCAATCTGAATGCCGCATAACGAACAGGCGGCCGGGACAGGAGAAAAGCCCGCTTTTCACGAAGCGGGCTTTCTGTTTTTCGGGGCGGTCCTTACCCGCAGCGCGAGAAACCGCATGAGCGGCAGACCGAGCAGCCCGATTCAAATTCGAGCGGGCCGCCGCAGTCGGGGCACACGCCGACCATCACCGTGTCCCGCCCCTTGCCGTTCGTTTCGGCGATGTTCTTCGCCGCTTCCTGTATGCTCTCGCTCGTCCGTTCCTGGCAGGAGGTCATGCCCGAATGCCGCTCCAGCGCCTTGGCGATGGCGTCCGCGCAAGAATAGATGCGTCCGCCCCTCTCCCATGCCTGGTTGGGACAGCGTACGCCCTTGATCTGCTTGACGATCTGGTCCCGGTCGATGCCGCTCCGCAGCGCCAGGGAGATGAGGCGGCTCACCGCCTCGGTCTGGCTGGCGGCGCACCCGCCGCCCTTGCCCATTGCGGCGAATACCTCGAAGAGTCCCTGTTCATCCTCGTTGATGGTGACGTAGAGCGAGCCGCACCCGGTCGTCATTTTACGCGTGGCGCCCCAGGTGATCTCGCCGCGGGCCCGGGGCGAGATGTGCGTCTGTCCTTCCTCCGGCCCGGCGGCCTGTTCCGGCGCCTGTTTCGCTTCGGGCTTCTTGCCGGTATCGAGCACCTGGTTCTCGCGCGACTGGTCGCGGTAAACGGTAACGCCCTTGCAGCCAAGGCGGTACGCGGTGCGGTAGACCTCCTCTATCTCCTCCATGGTGGCGTCGCTCCTGAAGTTGACGGTCTTGGATACCGCGTTGTCCACGTACTTCTGGAACGCCGCCTGTATCGAGATGTGGGCCGCTGGCGGTATGTCGTGGGCGCTCACGAAGATGCACCGTACATCGTCCGGGATGCCGTCTATGCCGGCGGCGGACCCGTGCTCAGCGATGCGCGCCATTATCTCGTCGTCATAGAAGCCCCGCTCGCGCGCGATCTCCTCGAACAGGGGGTTTACCTCAACCAGAACATTGTTGTCCATCACGTTCCGCACATAGGCCAGGGCGTAGATCGGCTCGATGCCGCTCGAGGTTCCGGCGATAATGCTGATCGTGCCCGTGGGCGCGATGGTCGTGGTCGTGGCGTTCCGGAGCGGCGCCATGCCGCGGTCCGCATAGTCCGAGCGCGGGAAGTTGGGGAAGGGCCCCCGGTCCTTCGCGATCTCCTCAGAAGCGCGTCTTGACTCATCCTCGATGGCGGACATTATTTTCTCCGCGATCTCCACCGCCCCGTCAGAGTTGTAGGGGACGCCGAGGCGGATCAGGATGTCGGCGAAGCCCATGATGCCGAGGCCGATCTTCCTGTTGGAGAGGGTGTTCTCCCGTATCTCGTCGAGCGGATACCGGTTCAGGTCGATTATGTTGTCGAGAAAGTGGACCGCTATCCGGGTGATGCTCCTGAGCTTTTCGTAATCGACCGCGAATCCCTTCTTTTCCTTCTTCATCACGCTGTTCAGGTTGATAGAGCCCAGGTTGCACGATTCGAAAGGAAGCAGCGGCTGTTCGCCGCAATTGTGAAGGATGAACCCGTTGCCGTCAAAGCAGTTGACTCCCGGTATCCTTACATCGAAGACCTCTTCAAACCCGTCAGGGACTATTTTATTCACGGTTGCGAAGAACCTGTGCCGGTATACTGTCCGCTTATATGAAGAAAGAAGTGACGCGAGCTTTAAAGACTTGTCCGTATCTGTGAACCCTATCGTATCGGCGAAACCAACGAGGTTGTCTCGGGATATCACCAGCTCATGCTGGGGTTTTGTCCGGTATGGCTTCATGCCGCCCTTCCCATCGGGAAGTAGCGCATCGCCTTCATCCCGCCGATACTGGTAAATGACCGATGCGATACCAAAACGGAGCAGCATGCGCTGCACTCCCGCAAGGGTGTCGTAATCGCTCTGGGCGAGGCGGACGCTCACGCCTTTTTCCTGATTTCCCTGCACGGAGCCATCGGTATCGAAGAGTCCGCGAAGAAAGCCCCTGTAAAAATCAGAAGAGCATTTTTCAATTGCGGCGGTTATGGTTTTTTTGCCGGCTGTGATTCCCAGCGATTCACAGATATGCCTGAGCGCCGATGTCGCCATGCGATATTCGCCGCGTCCCTTGATCTCGCTAAAACCGCTAAAGTCGCTCCGGTGAGGGAGCGTCATGGCGCATTCGACCGCGCGTTCCATGATGGCATCGTGTTCGGGTTCTCCGTTCACGGCGCGTTTTTGCGGCCAGACGGAAATGACCGCCTTGTCCTTCTTTATCGTGCCGTCTCCATAGAGCAGGCCAACGAGATAGCCCTCGGCGAAGCCGTAGCTGCCGTCCCAGCCGGATATGGCCCGATGATTGTTCATGCAAATCCTGTCGCCGGGCACCAGCGTTCCGGCCGGAACCCATTCAGCCTGTATCGACGTCCGGCGCACTGAGGATGCCCTGAGGACCGGATGGTCCGCCGTGAGGCGAACCGCGTATCCTTCCCTTGTTTTCATGCTGAATACCGGCTTTACCCCGGTGCTGAAAAATCCTTCGGGTGTGCTGTCGTGCCCTGTGCCGTTGATGATGGCGGTGAACGCCTTCCCGCAGAGCTCGCGTACGCTCCGAGGGCCGTCAACGGTGAACACCATGGTGTCTCCGGTGACGCACGGATTGGTGCTCTCGATCATGCCGACCTTTTTCAGGGGGTTTGCCGCGTTGATGCGGTCGATGAAGATAATGCCCGGTTCTCCGCTTTCCCATGCCTTGCGCACGATGAGGTCAAAGACCTCCACCGCCCGGATCATTCTCACGGCCTGTTTCGTGTTCGGGTTCACCAGGGGATACTCCCCGTCCGACTCCAGGGCCTCCATGAACTCGTCGGTGAGCGCCACGGAGATGTTGAAATTCGTCAGGGCGTTCGGGTCTTCCTTCGCCCTGATGAACTGGATGATGTCGGGATGGTCCACGGAGAGTATCGCCATGTTGGCGCCGCGCCGCGTCCCGCCCTGCTTCACGGTCTCGGTCGCCGCGTTGAAGATGTTCATGAACGAGACCGGCCCGCTTGAAACGCCCGCGGTTGACTTGACGATATCGTCCTTTGGACGGAGCCGCGAGAAGGAGAAGCCGGTGCCGCCGCCGCTCTTGTGGATAAGCGCCATGTTCTTCACCGCGTCGAATATCCTGTCCATGGAGTCTTCGACCGGGAGCACGAAGCAGGCCGCGAGCTGGCCAAGGGGCCTTCCGGCGTTCATGAGCGTGGGCGTGTTGGGCAGGAACTTCATGTCGGCCATCAATTCGTAAAATGCGTCCGCTGTCCTGTTTACTTCAGCGGCGGAAGCGCCGTACTGCAAATCTGCCGAGGCGACGAATTTCGCGACGCGCTGGAACAGGCCTGCCGGCGTCTCCACAATGGCGCCCCGGTCGTCCTTGGCCAGGTAGCGTTTTTCAAGCACGATACGGGCATTCTGAGACAGCCGCGGCTCTTTTTTCGAAGAAATGATAATATCGGTCCACTCCATGTCTGTAACCTGCGATTGGTAATGATAATAATGACGAGTCAGGGCGCGTCATGCGGTGCCGGCCGGATGATCGGCCGCGTCACGCTTATGATACGCTCTCCGGGAGTCCGGTTTTGAATATCCCGCCGTTCAGCCTGCTGGGCCGGAAGACCGGATGCGCCGGGCGCGTTTCTGAAGGTACATAGTAAAAAAACTGCCTTTTTGAGAACAACGAGCAGTTTTTTTGAGGTCCCTTTCTATGAATATACTGTTGTATACCTACATCTTCAATGCTGTTGTCAACAAATATTTTTATTATGTCGTATTTATGATTATGCTGGCGGATGGACCGCGTCAGGGCCGCGGGGTCGGCCAGGCCAAATTTTACTTGTTACCTGATGCAGAATCACATTATACTGGATACGTGAATGAAATCAAATCGCTGCGCGCCTGCTTTCATTATTAATATCTGTCAGCGCAGAGAGGACTATGAATCATATGAAGAAAAAGAGTGCCGGCAAAGCCGCTGCCAGCGGCCGGGTAAGCAATCGCAAAAAAAGCGGGAAAGCGCGTGATGAAATTCTCCTGGAACGCCTGAGGCTGGAAATAAAAAATCTCAAAGCAGAGCTCAAGGAAAAGGAGCGCGCGCTGAACCGGAAACGGGCGAAGCAGCCGGACGGGTTCTCAAACGAAGCCGCCGGCATGTTCCGGTCGATTGTCGAAGGTTCTCCCATTCCGCAATTCATTATCGGACGCGACCACCGGGTTCTCTCATGGAACAGGGCCCTGGAATCGACCACCGGGATCAGGGCCGGGGACGTTATCGGCACCAAAAACCAGTGGCAGGCCTTTTACCTGAAGCGGCGGCCAACCCTGGCCGACCTGCTGGTTGATGGAGACATTAAAAGCCTGCGTCGCTGGTACGGCGATAAATGCAGAAAATCAAGACACGTTGCCGGCGCGTATGAGGGGCTGGACTATTTTCCCGGAAAGAAGGGGGACGGGGTCTGGCTGTCCTTCACCGCGGTATTGATAAAGGACAGGAAGGGCGGGGTAATTGGAGCCCTGGAGACGCTTGAGGATATCACGGAGCGCGTACGGGCCGAAGAGGCGCTCAGGAAAAGCGAGTTGCAGTTCCGCCAGCTGGCGGAAAATGCGGGGGAGATGATCATTGTCGCACAGGGCGACAGGTTTGTATACGTGAATCCCATGGCGTGCGCGGTCACCGGTTTTTCGGAGAAGGAACTGCTGACGCGGCCCTTTATGGAGTTTATCTACCCGGCCGACAGGAATTTGGTTGCCGAACGCTATAAAATGCGACTGGCCGGGAAGAAAGTTCCGCCCGTGTACGAATTACGGATGGTCCATAAGAGAGGGGGATTCAGGTGGCTCGAGATCAACGGCGTCAGGATCGAGTGGAGCGGGTCATTCGCGGCGCTGAATTTCATGAGGGACATAACCGAGCGCAAGAAGGCGGAAGAATTGCTCCGGAAAAGCGAAGCTCATTATCGCCTGCTCGCTGAGAACATGGATGACGTGATATTTGTGCTGAACAGGGATCTGCGCTTCACCTATATAAGCCCCTCCATACAGAAGCTGCGAGGGTACAGGCCGGAGGAGCTCATTAATCAGGCCCCTGCCGATATGGTCACTCCCGACTCACTGATTGCGCTGCGCCAGGCCTACCGGAAGGGTCTTGCCGATATCGAGAGCGGGCGGGACAAGAGCATTGTGGTGGAGGTTGAGCAGCCCCGCAGGGACGGCTCCACGGTATGGGTCGAGATAGTGACCAACGCCCTGCACGATGATGCAGGAACAATCATCGGTTATCTGGGAGTGGCCCGGGACATTACGGAGCGAAGGCGGCTGAACCAGGTGCTGAGAGAGAGCGAGGAGCGGTACCGCCTGCTGGTGGAAAACGCCGGCGAGGTAATTGTGGTCGCGCAGAAGGGCAGGCTTAAATACGTGAACCCCATGGCGAGCAGGGCCATCGGCTTCTCTGCGGAAGAGCTGTGTTCACGGCCGTTCCTTGAATTTATCCATCCTGAAGACAGGGCCATGGTGGCAAAGCGATACCGGGCGCGCCTGAAGGGAGTCGATACCCCCGGGGTATATCAGTTCAGGATCGTGCATAAAAACGGAGGGTACCGGTGGGTTGAAATCAACGCGGTCGATTTCATGTGGGACGGCTCGTATGCAACTTTGAATTTTCTCAAGGACATTACCGAGCGCAAGCGGATGGAGGACGCGCTCCAGGAGAGCGAGCGCAAGTACCGCGAGCTGGTCGAGAACGCGAACAGCATCATTCTCAGGATGGACCCGGAGGGCGTGGTCACATTTTTTAACGAGTTCGCGCAGGAATTTTTCGGCTACAGGCTCAACGAAATCATGAACAGAAATGTCGTGGGCACCATCGTCCCCGAAGTCGATTTGTCAGGAAGAAATATGGGCGAGTTCATCAGGGGAATTGCAAGGGACCCTGAAGCGTACAAGAATTCTGAAAACGAAAATGTGAAGCATAACGGCGAGCGTGTCTGGATATCATGGACAAACAGGGTCGTCCGCGAACGAGGACGCGTGAAAGAGATACTCTGCATCGGGAATGACATCACCTGGCTGAAAAGGGCGGAAGAAGAGCTTCTTAAAAGCGAAGTGAAATACCGCGAGCTTGCCGATTTTCTTCCCGAGCTCCTGTTCGAGCTTGATCTTAACGGGAACGTCACCTATGTGAACAGGATCGCCCATTCCCTGTACGGATATTCGCAGGAAGACATTGCGAGGGGGATAAATCTTCTCGATGTGATTGCGCCCGAGGACCGGGATCGCTGCATTGAGAATATCAGGAGCGTGCTCAACGGCGCATGGATCGCCGGGACGGAATATACGATACTCAACAAGGACGGGACCCGGATCCCGGTGATCATTCACGGCCGCGCGATCATTCACGACGGTGTGATTACCGGCGTGCGGGGCATTGTCATCGATATCAGGGAAAGGAAGCGGGCCGAGGACGCGCTCCGGGAAAGCGAAGAGAAATTCAGGCGCCTGTTTGAGGACGCGGGAACCGCCCAGTTTCTTTTTGATCAAGATATGATAATCGACTGCAATGTGGAAGGGATGAAATTAGTTGGATGTGAGGATAAGAGTCAAATAATCGGCAAGCATTTCTCGGAATTTTTGCCTGAATTTCAGGCGGATGGCACATTGTCAATAACGAAGAGAAAGGAGCATGCCGAGCTTGCCCTCCGTCAGCGGAGCGTCACGTATGAGTGGCAGCTTCGCAGGCTCGGCGGGAGCCTGTTCTACTCCGAGGTGGTCATGACCGCGATACCGATGACCGGCAGGGAGATCCTCCATTCAAGCGTGCGTGACATCACGGACCGCAAGCGCCTCCAGAACGAGATCATAAACATCATCGACCTGGAGCAGCAGAGGCTCGGCCAGGACCTGCACGACGGGCTCGGCCAGGACCTTACCGGCATTGCCTTCCTGTGCAATACCCTCATGGGCAGGCTCAGGGAGCTCGGAGTGTCAGAGGCGGCTCTATCGGAAGAAATTACCCGCGAGGTCTACCGCATCATCACCAGGGTGCGCATGCTCTCGCGCGAGCTCTATCCGCCCAATCTTGTCGAAAACGAGATCTCGTATACGCTGGATCAGTTTGCTGCGAACATCAGCTCGTTATTCGGCATCAACTGCACCTACCGGCAGGACACGGACCTCGTGGTATCCGATATCAGGATATCGACACAGATTTATTACATTGTCAGGGAGTCGGTGAACAACGCGATCAAGCACGGTCGTGCCGCGCAGATAAAAATTAGTTTGACACGTAAAAAAAATGACGTGATACTAGCTATCGAAGATGACGGCGACGGCCGCCCGGAGCACCTGGACAATCAGAAGGGGCTGGGGCTGCGTATTATGGCGTACCGGATGGGCACCATCAATGGCACCTTCGCCACCAGGGCTAACAAAGGGGGAGGCATAACCGTATTCTGCACGTTCCCCGTATATATATTAATCAAGAATCGTTGAGTGCCATGCCGGGAAATTTATTGGGTAATAATATCAGGCGCATCCTGATTGTTGACGACCACCCCCTCATCTGCAGGGGGCTCGCCGAGATGATCAACAACGAGAAGGACCTCCGGGTGTGCGGCGAGGCGAACGACATCAATTCCGCGATGAAACGGATAGCCGACCTGAAGCCGGACGCGGTCATGGTCGATCTCTCCCTGAAGAGCTCGAGCGGCATTGACCTGATAAAGGCCATAAAGGCGCGTCATCCTGACCTGCCCGCGCTCGTTTACTCCATGCATGACGAATCCGTGTTCGCCGAGCGCGTGCTCAGGGCCGGCGCCAAGGGATATGTCATGAAGGACCAGCCCCCCGGAATCTTATTGAAGGCGCTGCGCAAGGTGCTGGACGGGAACATTTATTTCAGCGACGCGGTGACCACCAGGCTGCTTGACCGGCTGACCGCGGTCGGAAGCGCCGCGCCGCAGGACCCGGTTGCCGCGCTCACCGACCGCGAGCTGGAGATATTCAACCTCATGGGTCAGGAGCTGACGGCGCGGCAGATCGCGGCCAGGCTCAACATAAGCATCAAGACCGTTGAAGCGCACCGCGACCATATAAAGAGCAAAATGGGCATACAGAGCTCCTCGGATTTAAGCAGCTATGCAAAGGAATGGCTGCAGGGTAGAAGCGGTTGAGAGCGCTTTACCGGTCGTTATATTTTGAAAGAGCGGCCGGAACCAGGAGTATGTTTTTCAGGGAATTCCCCTACTGAATCCCGTTTTCATAAGGTGTTTCCCTAGGCTTTCCTCGGCAACTTTCCCGGAACATAATTCCCCCCGTCCTAGATATTAATCAGGCCTGCTACGGATTGAACATCATTTCACAATCGGGTATATTTCACTTACTTAGATCGAACTCGTTAGTTTCCATCCTCTTAAAGGGCGGCTGGACGGCTGATGCCGGCCAGGAACGAGAAATGATATTCGATATATCCCGATGCAATGAATGGATGATGTATGAAGGTGTTTATTGTGGAAGACTCACCGATAGTGCAGGGGATCCTCAGGAAAGAGCTTGGCCGCATCAACGGTGTTGAATTGTGCGGGATGGCGCATGAACCGGAGGAAGCGGTCAATGCGATCAGGGAACAGGAGCCCGATCTGGTGATACTCGATATCGTCCTCCATAACGGAAACGGGTTCGAGGTGCTGAAGAGGGTCAGGGCCGCCGGCTTGAAGAGCAGGATCATGATCCTGACTAATCATTCGTTCTGGCATTACCGGATGATAAGCAGCGAGATGGGCGCGGATCTTTTTTTTGACAAATCGATAGAGTTGGAAAAGGCGATCCAGGCCGTTCGCGCAATGGCCTGTTAACACTATAAGAATTTTTTACCCCTGGAGGCTCAAGATGATAAGAAAAAAATTCCAAAGCTTGAAGATAGTATTGTCTTCATTTGGCGTGGGGATCGTTGTGGTTCTTACTGTCGTTATGGTGGTAATATCGTACAACGCCTCGTATCGCTCGGTTGAAAATTCATATCTGAATCAGCTGAGTAACTTCAACAAGGATGTCGAGACCCAACTAGCGAGTTTCTACAGGCAGCAGGTTAACATTGCCCAGTTCCTCGCGACTGATGACATGCTTGTTAATGCGGCAAAAACGGGAAATTACGGCGGAGCAAGGGGATTCCTGGCGAATTATTACAAGTCATCAGGTTTGCTCGAAAACGCTTTCATTTCCACTGCTGAAAGAAATACCGTCATCGTGGCTGACGCCATCGGAGGGAAGTCAGTAGGCCTCCGCTGGGCTGACAACAAGGTGTTTGAGGAGAATATGAGCAACGCGCTTTCCGGGAAGACCCATGTCGGAGATCCGTATAAATCGCCCGCGACCGGTCTGCCCGTTGTCCTCATCACCGTGCCGATCATGGATGGCGGAAGGATCGTGGGAATTTTCGGCTATTCGCTGGATGTGGGTACATTTTCGAGTGAAATTGTAAAGGACATTAAAATCGGTAAGACCGGGTATCCGTACATATGCGACCAAAACGGCCTCGCATTCGCGCATCCGAACAAGGACATGGTTTTTAAGTTGAACGTGATGGATTATGACTGGGGAAAAGAGATGCTTGCTTCTGAAAGCGGCACGGTGCTCAGGTACGAATTTGAAGGAAAGGACAAGATTCAGACCTTCGTGAAAAACAAGGAATATCGGTTCATCTCTGCGGCAACGATGTACGTTTCCGATATCAATGAAGATGCCAGGTCTATGGCGATCATCATGGGAGTATTCGCCCTGATCGCGATTTTCGTGGTCGGTATGATGATCTTCTTGTTTATAACCAGGAAGCTCAGGCCGCTGGATGACTGCAAGAACGTGATGCTGGAAATGGCGCAGGGCAACCTGGCGAAGCGCTACGATGGAAAGGTTGCCGGCGACGAGATCGGCGATATCGCCCAGGCCATGAACAACTCGCTGGACCAGTTCGAACACCTCGTCTCGGAGATCATCGTCGCGGTGCAGAACCTCTCGCAGGCGGTCCAGGAAATAGCGAGCGGCAATGAGAACCTCTCGCAGCGGACGTCAGAGCAGGCATCGTCCCTCGAAGAGGTCGCCTCTACCATCGAAGAGGCCACGGCCACTATCAAGCAGAACGCCGACAACTCCCTCGACGCCAAGAAGATGGCGACCGAATCCTACCAGATGGCTGAAGAGGGCGGCAAGATCGTCGGCAACGCGGTCAACGCCATCAACGAGGTGAACGTGTTCAGCAGGAAGATCGGGGACATCATATCGGTCATCAACGAGATAGCCTTCCAGACCAATCTGCTCGCCCTCAACGCGGCGGTTGAGGCGGCGCGCGCCGGTGAGCAGGGCCGCGGGTTCGCGGTGGTCGCCGGCGAGGTCCGCAACCTGGCACAGCGGGCCGGGAGCTCCGCGAAGGAGATCAGCCAGCTCATACAGGATTCCCTCGAGAAGGTGTCGATAAGCACCGAGTTCGCGAACAAGAGCGGGGAGGCGCTGAACAAGATCATCTCCTCGGTCAGGGCGGTTGATCAGCTGATCAACGAGATCACCACCGCCAGCGAGGAGCAGAAGCGGGGCATCGACCAGATCAACATAGCGGTCGCGGAGCTCGACACCATGACCCAGCAGAACGCGGCGCTGGTGGAGGAGACGGCGTCGGCGAGCGAGGAGATGTCCAACCAGTCCCAGGAGCTCATCGTGATGATGGAGAAGTTCAAGATCAGGGACGAGGTACAGAGCGAAGTTTTCAGCAAGAAGCGCAAGGAGCTCCACCTGCACACCGTGGACACGGGCAGGAAGAAGGCGGCCAGGAAGGACGACGGCAACGGCAAGAAGCAGATCGCGCCCGAAGCGCTGCAGGCGAAAAACAGCACGATCAAGGACATCCTGACGCAGGAAGGGTTTGAGGAGTTCTAGGCGGTTCCGGCGGCATAACGACACGGCGAGGAGACTGACATGAGCGATACCGTAATAAAAGAAGTATTCCTGAACGAGGCGCGGGAGATCCTCTCAAACGTCGAGTCCGACCTGGTGGTGTTCGAGGCCGGGAGCGATCCGGAGGTCCTGAACCGCATATTCAGATATGTGCACACCCTGAAGGGGAGCTCGTCGATGGCCGGATACGAAAATGTGAGCGAGCTGATGCACGACCTCGAGACCGTGCTGGACCGGCTCAGGTCCGGGTCACTGGCGGTAGATGACCGCCTGGTCGACATTCTTCTCGAATGCTTCGACTGGGTCAAGCTCGCGCTGTTTGACGGCGGGAGCGCCGAGGAAACCGGCGCGGCCCAGCGCGGATTGATAGACCGGATGGCGGCCTTCTCGGCGGAGAAGCCCGCTGAAGACGGTGATGCGGCGCAGCCGGAGGAGGCGAAGGACTACGGATACCGGTATTTCAGGGTGCGGGCGAAATTCCGCGACGCCATATTTGAAAGCGGCATAGATCCCCTGTCGATCATTGAGGACTTCATCTCCCTGGGAAGGGTGGTGGAGATGAGCGTTGATGACGACCTCCCGGAGCTCGGCTCGCTCGATCCGGAGAAGTGCTACCTTGGATGGGATATAACGATAAAGGCCCCGTGCCGGCTGGAGCAGGCCGAGGAGGTCTTCCTGTTCGTCAAAGACGACAACGAGATCGTCCTTGAGGACGTGACATCCCGTTTTATCGACGACTCGGGCGGAGACAAATACCTGGAGGAGAAGAGGATCGGCGAGATACTGGTCCGCAAAGGGATACTTACCCGGAAGGAGCTCGACGACGTCCTCGCGGACCAGGAGCTGACGAACCGCAAGATCGGCGATATCATCGTCGAAAAGGGCTATGCCGCGCACAAGGACATCCAGTACGCCCTGGGCGAGCAGGACCGGATACGCACGAAGATCGAGACCGGCACGGTGCGGGTCGACACCAGGAAGCTCGACAGCCTCATGAACCTGCTCGGCGAGATCGTGATCGGTCAGTCGGCCATAGCGCGCGTCGCGGACGAGCTGCCCGAGGAGCAGGGATTCATGCTGAAGAACGCGCTGTACGGTCTCGACCGGACGACGCGGGAATTCCAGGAGCAGATCATGGCGATCAGGATGATCCCGATCGGCGCGACCTTCGAGCAGTTCCGGCGGTTCGTGCGCGATACCGCGCGCGACATCGGCAAGGAGATCAGGCTCGAGATATTCGGCGAGGAGACCGAGCTCGACAAGACGGTGATCGAGAAGATAAGCGACCCGCTGAAGCACATGATCCGCAACGCCGTGGACCACGGGATCGAGGACCCCGCGGAGCGCGAGCGGAAGGGGAAATCGCGGGAAGGCCGCATCCGTCTGAACGCGTACCACCAGGAAGGGAACATGTTCATAGAGGTGACGGATGACGGGGCGGGCCTCGATGTCGGGAAGATACGGTCGAAGGCGGTGTCCCTCGGCCTGATGAGGGCGGGGGATGAGCTTCCGGAAGAAAAGCTCTTTTCGTATATTTTCTCGCCCGGGTTCACCACCGCGGAGGAGGCGGGCGACCTTTCGGGCCGCGGGGTCGGCATGGACGTGGTGAAAACAAATATCGAAGCGCTCAGGGGAACGGTGGAGATCGATTCGGCTGAAAACGTCGGCACCACGTTCCTCATCAAGCTGCCGCTCACCCTCGCGATTATCGAGGGGATGCTGGTGCGCTCGGGCGTGAACATCTACATCGTCCCTCTCCTTTCGATAGTGGAATGCATTCAGCCGAAACGGGAGGATGTCAAGGTGGTCGAGGGCAGCGGGGAGCTTATTCGCGTGAGGGAGAAATACGTTCCCCTGGTGCGCCTGTACGATTATTTCGGGATCAGGGCCGACTGCGAGAATCCGTGGGAGACGATCGTGGTGATCGTCGAAACGGGCAAGGAGACGCTGGGCATTATGGTCGACGAGCTGGTGGGACAGCAGCAGATAGTGATCAAGAGCCTGAGCGGGCAGGTGACCCGGAGCCGCGCGGTATCCGGCGCGGCCATACTCGGAGACGGAAAGGTGGCGCTCATCCTTGACGTTCACGGGCTCTTCGGAGAAATGACCCGGACGCAATGACGCCGGAAGGTGATTATCAATGACGGGAGTGACAACAGAAATACGGCTTTCCAGTGTGACGCAGACCATGCAGGAGCTCAGGGGCAGGGTCTCGAAAATATATGAGGAGATGGGAGGCTTTATCGTTACAACGACGCGGCACATGGGCGACTTCAGGAAGATGATCACGCCCTACGCCAGGTATTTCTATCCCGCGGACGACGACCGGTCCGGCGAGAGCTTTGTCGCCGAAGTGGTGGAGCCGAGCAGGAACGATCTCGATGCCGCCATCAACCGGGCCGTGTCGATAATGGCGGGCGACGATGTCGTGAACAACGACGTGTCGCACGCGATCGAGGAGGTGCTCGGGCTCAAGCGGAGCGTCGACATGATCCTCGGTCTGATCGACGAGATCGATATCTATTCCGAAAACATGCTGATCATATCCACGAAGTACGGGGACGATGGCAAGGCGCTCGCCCGCATTTCAAGCGAGATGGGCTCGATGGCCCGGGCGGTGAACGGGATCGGCGTTAGGTTCAGGGATTATCTGGGGAAGCTTGAAGCATCGCGGGAGGAGTTCAACGCCGTCCGCGACAGGATCGATGTTATCGGCGAAAACTACCTGACGACCATGAAGCTGAATATATCGGTCAAGTTCAACGACATGATTAACGAGCTTGTTAATATCTCGGACCAGGTAAACGGGATCCTTTCCAGCTCGGACGAGCTTGAAGCCACGATGAAAAACTTTGTCAACAATATCCAGATGGAGGACGTGATCCGACAGAAGATCGAAAAGATTCTCTATTACCTGGACGGGATAGATGCGGAAGCTGACGCGGAGCAGGACGGCCCGTCGGAAAATTTTGGTCCCGCGGTCATGCATGTCGTTGCCGAGCAGCTTTCTGACCTCGTGCGGGATATCTCCAGGCAACATGAAGAGATACACGGATGCTGTGAAAGCCTCACGGTCCTCCTGGGCGACATCCAGGCCAGGATCAACCTGGACGGCGATGCGGCCGGGGAGAAGGACCGGAACAGGATGGACGCCGTCTACTCCCGGATCGAGAAGCTGAAGAACGAGTATATCGACTACATGGAAGAGATCATCGCCAGCAAGAAAAAGCTGCTGGGCCTGTCCGCGTCGATAATCGACGTGCTGAATGAATTCGAGAAACTTTTCGGCGGCATTGCCGATTTTATCCGGAAATTCGATGCGCTGAACATGGTGACCAGGATCGAGCTTGCGCGCCACACCGTCCTGTCAAGGAAGCTGGGCGGTGCCCTGACCTCGGTCATGACGCTTCCCGAAAAGATGAAGCGGGTGGTGGACGAGTCCGTATGCCTCTACCAGATCATCAGGAAAAATATGGAGGCGGCTGTCGGGAACTACTCCGGGAATTTCAGGCTTCAGGAGGAGGTGCTTGCCGGGTGCATCGGCTCGATGAAGAAGGTGTCGGTCAAGCTGTACGAGTCCCAGAAGTACTACCGGGATATCTCCAATGAAGTCGGGCGCTCGTGCCGGAAGGTGCTTGCGTTCAATAACGAGAACTGCAATAATATCGGGTTGTACGAGGCAGGGGAGACTCTTCGCGATATCATGGCCGTCGTCCACGCGTACACCGAGATCGAGTACGGCGGCTCTGAAATTGATGTTACGGCGGAGCGGCGGCGGCTGAAGCAATCGGCCATGCGGCCCGGGTCGCATTCCCTGCTGGCGGAGCTGTACCGGGATCTGGGCGCGGAAAAAACAAAGGACAGTGTCATATTATTTTGACGGCGAGAACAGCAAGGGGGTTGTATGAAAACAATAAAGCTTGTGGGTGACGTGGGAATCAAAATGGCCAGGAGGCTGTGTGATTCCGCCCTGGCGACGATAGAGGCGGGCCCCGACTGCGTGGTGGACTTTTCAGAGGCGCGGCGGGTCGATTGTTCCGTCGCGCAGGTGCTGCTTGCGCTCCGGCGCGAGTGCGAACGGAGGGGCGGAAATTGCCTGATCCGCAACGTGAATGACGAGATGGCGCGGCTCCTTGAGTGCGCGGGTCTGAAGCGGGGCGCATAGCCCGCGCGCGGGCCGTGAATTCCCGACGCGCGGGAAGATTGAAACGGGCGGGAGATAGTAACAGCATGTTGTTGAGAGGTGAAAAAGATGAAACATATCATGATAATTGACGATTCGCCGACCATTCGAACGAGCGTGGAATATGCGCTGATGGGCCTGGGATATCCCATAGCCAATGCCGAGAACGGGTCGGACGCTCTTAAAAAGATAGCCGCCATAAAGGGCAAGGGGGACGATGTGGCACTGTGCATCGTCGACGTGAACATGCCGGTCATGGACGGGATTACCTTCATCGGGGAGTTCCGCAAGGATGACAAGTTCACGCCGGTCCTGGTGCTGACGACCGAGAGCGAGGAACAGAAGATCAGGGCCGGGAAAGAGGCGGGCGCTTCCGGATGGATCGTCAAGCCGTTCAGCAACCAGGACATGGTCAAGGTGGTGCAGCGCCTGGTCAAGTAGGGCCAGCGCGCGGGGAACGGCAAGCGCCGGAGGATATGACGGCTACAGGATAAATGAAACGAGGAGGAAGCAAATGAATACCGTGTCATTGCATGATGCTACCGAAGTGAAGAAGGACGGTCCCGTCCAGCAGGACAGCCAGTATGTGACGTTCATCATCGCCGATGAGAACTACGGCGTTGAGGTGCTGAAGGTCCAGGAGATAATCGGCATGACCGAGATCGTGTTCGTGCCCAACAGTCCCGATTTCATGAAAGGGGTCATCAACCTGCGCGGATCGGTCGTGCCGGTTGTCGACATGCGGAAGCGGTTCCACATGGAGGAGCGGCAGTATGACATGTTCACCGTCATCATCATCGTCGAGATACGGAAGATGCTGGTGGGCATGATTGTCGATTCGGTTTCAGACGTTGTGGGGATACCCCGGGCAGGCATCCACGAAACTCCGCACTTTACCGCCAGGATCGATACGGAGTTCATCGCCGGGATCGGCCAGGTGAACGACAAGCTGGTCATCATTCTTGACATCGATGAGATATTTTCAGCGGAAGAGATGAAGACGATGGAACAGGAAGAATCGGTATAGAGCATGATACGGAGCGAGTCAAACCGATTCGGTAAAACGCTGTATATCCTGTATCCGGGCGATTACTTCGCGACATCGGCAAATTGCCTTCTCGCGACCGTGACCGGCTCCTGCGTGGTGGTGTGCATCCATGACGCCGCAAGAAATATCGGCGGGATGGGGCACTTCATCCTTCCGGGCGCTATGGGGACGGAGGGGATTATCGCGGACGATATCGCCAAGCAGGGGATCGCCAGCATGGAGCACCTGATGGGCGAGATGGTGAAGCAGGGCAGCTCGCGGAAGTCGCTGCGCGCGATCCTGTACGGCGCGGGGGTGTTCGGCTCCGGCGCGTCTGCGGGCGCGACGTCCGGCGGCAATATACGGTTCCTGCATGAATATTTTAGCCTCGAAAAGATCCACGTCAGCCGGGAGGACCTGGGCGGCACGGTCAGGAGAAAGATATTTTTCTGCCCGCGGACCGGCGTTTCGTACAGGAAGTTCCTGAAAAACAACAACGACCACTCCGAGTTCATGAAGCTTGAGAACGAGTACATCTCATACATGTTCGTGAACAAGGAGAAGTGCGGCAGGATAATACTGTTTGACTGAGGTGTGCGGTGATCGCCATAACCGGAATCAGGGCCCTTAAGGACGATGAGTTCAATCTCATCAAGGATATTATTTATAAAGAGAGCGGCATCCATCTCTCCGACATGAAGCGGGCCCTGGTGCAGTCCAGGGTCATGAAGCGGCTCAGGGAGCTCAGGATCCCCAACTACGAGGAATACTGCAGCTACCTGACCGGCAACTATGACGTCGAGATAGTGAACCTGATCAACTGCATCACCACCAACAAGACCGATTTCTTCAGGGAGCCGCGGCATTTCGATTTCATGCGGGAGATCGCGCTGCCGGAGTTCGAGCGCGCCGGCAGGAAGAGGATCAGGATCTGGAGCGCCGGCTGCTCGACCGGAGCGGAGCCGTACACCATCGCGATCACCGTGGCCGAATATTTCCAGGACAGAAAGATGCCGGATGTCAGGATCCTGGCGACCGATATCGACACGCAGGTGCTGCGGAAGGCGGAAGCCGGTATATACGGGGCCGGGGAGCTGGCGAACATCGATATCGATATACTCAGAAAATATTTCAAGAGGGGCCGCGGCGAAAACGCCGGCATGTTCAAGGTGAAGGACGCCGTGCGGGGGATGACGACCTTCGGCAGGCTGAACCTCCTTGACGAAGCGTACCCGATGAAGGGATCGTTTGACATGATCTTTTGCAGAAATGTCATAATATATTTTGATACCGCGTCCCGAAAAAAACTCTTCGACAAATTCAGCGGCTTTCTGAATGATGACGGGTATCTGGTCATGGGCCATTCCGAGACCCTGACGGGGCTGACCAGCAGGTTCAGCTTTATCGGAAATACCATTTACAGGAAGGTCATATAGCATGCACGTCCCGCACCGGAGGAAATTCGACAAGCCCGTTACCATCATCCAGCCGGGCGAGTACCACGTGTCTGACCGGGACGAGATGATCGGGACCCTGCTCGGATCATGCGTGGCCGTGTGCCTGCACGACCCGGTCCGCCGCGTTTCGGGGATGAACCACTTCATGCTCCCGGGACGCATCGTGAAGAACGACGTGTTCAGCGCGGGGTCGGCCCGGTACGGCATCAGCGCGATAACCGAGCTGCTGGGGATGATGGAGAAGCGGGGCGCCGCGCGCCGCGACATGGTGGCCAAGATCTTCGGCGGCGGCCATGTCATATACACCGCCCTGGATTCCAGCACCATCCCCATGGACAACGTGCGCCTCGCGCGTACCCTTCTGGAGATTGAAGACATACCGATCGTGGAGATGGAAGTGGGGGGTGACTCGGCGCGCAAGATACTGATGGACGTGAAGTCCGGGAAGGTGTTCATGAAGTATGTGCCCCGCAGCGCAGGCACGGCGCAGGACGGCGGGTTTGAATCAGCCGGCGGCCCGGGGGACAGGATCGGCGCATGAAAAAGATAAAGGTCCTGATAGTGGATGATTCCGCGGTCGCGCGGAAGTTCCTCTCGGAATCGCTGTCCCGGTCGGACCGGATCGAGGTCATCGCGACCGCGCTCGATCCCCTCATCGCGGTGAGCAAGATCAAGAAATACAGCCCGGACGTCATCACGCTGGATTTCGAGATGCCGCGCATGGACGGCCTCACGTTCCTTTCAAAGCTGATGATCGCCCGCCCGCTGCCCGTCATCATGGTGAGCGCCTTTACCGAGGCGGGCGCGCGCGTCACCATGAGGGCCCTGGAGCTGGGGGCCGTCGATTTCATCTTGAAGCCGAGCATAACCAGCGATGCGGCGCTGGATGATTTTTGCGAGGAGCTGGTCGAAAAGGTGATCGCGGCGAGCCAGGCGAAGCCGCGGATACCTGCCGGCGCCGGCCGAATCTCCCCGGCCCCGGCGGACGCGCTGAAGAAATATTCCGCGGAGGTCATACTTCCCAGGATGAAGCCGGCGGTCCCGAAGCGGCAGGACGGCACGGTCATCGCCATGGGCGCGTCCACGGGCGGCACCGAGGCGATCGCTGAAATATTCAGGGGGCTGCCGGAAGACGTGCCCGGGATCGTGATCGTGCAGCACATGCCGGAAAAATTCACAAAGGCCTTCGCGGACCGCATCAACGGGTTTGCCCGGCCGGCGGTGAAGGAGGCGGAAAACGGCGACCGGCTCTCTGCCGGCATCGCGCTCATCGCCCCCGGGAACAGGCACATGCTGCTCAGGTCGGACGCGCGGGGCTACTACGTCGAGATCAACGACGGCCTGCCGGTCAACCGTCACAGGCCGTCGGTGGACGTGCTGTTCAGGTCCGTGGCGCAGACCGCCGGACGCAACGCGGTTGGGATATTGCTTACCGGTATGGGCTCGGACGGGGCAGCGGGGCTTCTCGAGATGCTGGAGGCCGGATCCAGGACGATCGCCCAGGACGAGGCGTCCTCAGTCGTCTTCGGCATGCCGCGTGAGGCGATCAAGATCGGCGCGGCTGAAGCGGTCATGAATATCGGCGAGATCGTCGCCAGCATCACGGGCCTGGCGGCGCGGCAGGCCGCCGGTCATCCCGCCGTTGAATAAAGAATTTTTCCGGAATCCGCGAAACTGTAGTCACCCAGCGGTTCGACCGTTTTGCGGAATTTCTTCGTCTGGAGGGTTTCGATAAAGGCCTGGATCCCCTTCTCGAAGAAAGTGTCCTTGCCGACAACCATATCGAAGCTCTCCCTCGCCAGGGGCACAAAGGGAATGCCCATGAGCTTCGATATCGCCACCGAGGATATCCCCGCGTCCGCCTTGCCGGAAAGGATGGAGAGGCCTATCTCGAAGTGAGTGTATACCTCGTTTTCATACCCGGTGATCGCCGCGGAATCGATGCCGGCCTTCTTTAAATTGTAGTCAAGAAAGAGCCTGATGCCAGAGCCCTTCTGCCGGTTGATGAATCGGACGCCCGAGGATATGTCCTCGAGCTTCTTGATCTTTTTCGCGTGGTCGGGCGCGACGAGGAGCCCGATCTCCCGGTAGAACAGGTGGACGATTGCCACCTTCCGGTCCGCCATGTGAGAGGCGATATAGGGTATGTTGTAGGTACCGGTCTCGGGGTCAAAGAGGTGGCACCAGGCGATGTCCGCTTTGGATTCGCCCAGAAGGCGCAGGCCCTCGGTGCTGCCGGTGTTGCAGGAGAAGATGTTGACGTTGTCCTGTATTTTCTGGCTGATCAGCAGGTCGAGGACCGGGTCGTTGCTCCCGGCGGCGAGTATGCGGTCCGGCTCGTGGTCGTTATTCGCAGAGGACTTGAAGCTGGTCCTGGTGTTGCTTTCGATCCATTCGTCGATGATGTGCTTCGGGAAGACCCATTTCCCGGTCACCCGGGTGCAGGGCATCTTCCCGGCCTTGATAAGGGCGTACACCTGCTTTTCGTTGATGCCCAGGTACTCCGCCACCTCTTTGGTGTTCATGAATTCTTCGGGCATGGTCAGTCAACCGCTATCATGACATTGGAGGCCTTGACGACCGCGTATACCTGCTTCCCTTTTTTTAGGGCGAGCGCTTTTGCCGATTCCTTCGTTATGATGGATACGATTTCATTCCCGCCCGGAAGCTCGATAAATACCTCGGTGTTGACCGAGCCCTGGACGATCTTCGTTACGGTCCCTCTGATGACGTTGCGGGCGCTGATTTTCATAGCCGCACCTCCTGAATGACGAGATATAACAAATATACAAACATGGAGTATTTTTTTCAACTCATAAAATTGGCTGTCTGCGTGATAGAATGGTGTTCCGTTCCGGGAAATGCGAGCGGGAGGATCATGCGGATGCGATCGCCCGATCAGAGGGCCCGGCCGATGTATATCATGCCGAGGTGCTTTTCTTTCTCCGATTCGATGACCCCGACCACGCTCGAAAGATCGGTTCTGACAAGCCGTCCGCTCTTTTCATAACCCGCTTTATAGACCACGATGACAGGGGTTTTCCCGGGATAATATTTATTGAAGACGGGCATCAGGCTTTTCAGCTCTATCAGGCCGACGAATATTGCCAGTGTGTCGCCATTTTTGGCCGCGCCTTTGACCATGCCCTCATTTCTCCGGATTCCGTCAGGTACGGTGATGATGACCGATCCGTTGATCGCGACGTTTTTGCCGATCATGGCGTTGGCCGCATTGAATGCGCTGATGCCGGGGATGACGCTGTATTCTTCTTCGCCGAAGTTGTCGAGAAGCCAGTAGGTCCAGCTCCCGTAGATGGTCGGGTCTCCGTAATCGAGGAAACCGACATTCCTTCCCTGGCGGAGCGCCTCTTTTAGGAGCCTGATATGCTCTTTCCCGAGGGCGACTGTCGTCTTTTGTATTTCATCTTCTGTGAGCTTCGAATTTATTTTCCGGTAATAGTAGGGTCTGGACATGAGGGGATCGAACAGGACCTGCTTGCCTCCCATATACGAGCCATATCGCGACCGGATGTCATCGGTGCACACGAACACGTCGGCTTTTGCCATTGCCGATAGCGCCTGCTGTGTGATGAGGTTCGTGTCGCCGCACCCGACGCCGATGATGTAAAGCTTTGGCGTGGTGCGTACCGGAATAATTTCTATTTTGTTCAGGGTCTTGACCCAGCGGTCGGATGACAGGTCATGGGGAACGATAAGATTGAACTTCCCTTCCTCTTCGATGGACCTGCCATCTTTTTTGTCGGCAATGATGATGTCGCGGCCGGCCCGTGTCAGGGAGAGCTCGCCGTATGAAATTACCGAACGGTAGCCGTCCGGCGCGGAAAAGACCATGATGCTGTCCGGGGCGGGGCGGATGTTGTTTTCAGCGAGAAGATCCAGGAGGGGAACGCCATCGTATTCCAGGATGCCATGATACCCGCGTCCCTCGCCGGCGTGCTTTACATTGGTGGAGATATGCCGGTATGGCTTAAGGCTGTCGATTGTAAGGGTATGGCGTGATTCGCCCGCTATCGTAATGGTCTCGGAACGCCGGCACCGGTCCGTGGCTGGCGCTTTTCCCGGGAGAAAGTCCACCACCTCTATGCCAGTGATGTTTTCTATGCAGCGGTCGGAGTAAAAATCATTTGCCAGCACCAGCCTGGGCAGGCCGACACTCCTGTTGACGGGCGCTTCCCATTTTTCGTAATGTCCCTTTGCGTGGCAGCTCTGACAGCTCTTCAGCGCCCTGACCGGCTCCGCGGAGAAGGCTATCACGGCGTCTGAGGGAGCGCGATAAAATACCTCGCACCAGCTCAGGTATGCCTTTTCCCCCCGTGTGTTTTTTACGGCTATGATGAGGTCGATTTTCTTTGAATATTCCTGCTCCCGCTTTTTGATGACCGCGAGCTCGAGGATTGTCCTGAGAGGAACCCCCCGATACCGGAAGGTGCCGGTATAGGTTTTGTCCGAGAGCACCTCCGTGAGCGTTACGCTTGCGGCGTTAAATTGCCCGAGGTCTCTTGCAGACAGGAAGAGCGGCTTCTCCACCAGGCCTGTCACTGACAGGGTGCGTTCGCCGCCGGCCGTATCCGGCAACGGGGACGCGCCGGTGAGCAGGAGAGACATGAACAGGCAGAGCGTAACAATACCGTGCTTTTTCATGCAGTGCGCCTCCGATGTCCGGATCTCATTCGTTGCCGCGCTTTCTGAGCGCCTCGACGAAGTACCAGGTCATTATGATGAGTATGAGCGAAAACGCCGTCAGTATGACCGGCAGGCCAGGATCGGCGATGGCCAGGAGGAAGAGCTTCTGCGAGGACTCCCTTTTACGCTCCCTGGACCGGTACATCTCCGCCCTGTTGCAGGTTTCGCCGTCCTCCGACGCCTTCACGTGATGGTCGCGGTGCGTGAAGCGGACCTTTTCCTTCACCATGTCGAGGTGGAGCCGGTAACCCCCGTAGCGGATATCATCCAGGTAGGAGAGCTGCATCTTCGCGCCGTCTTCCCCGGCCAGCGTTACGCTCGTCTGCATGATACGCTTCTCGATCCGGGACCCCTTCGGAAAGTAGGTGTCCTCGATGCGGTCCACCGAAAGGGGAGGCAGGTCCGGGGCGATGCGGAGAACGGCTCCTTCCGCAATCGGTATCCTGATCCATGTCCCCGCGGTTATGGTCACCGCGTGTCCGATCATGACCGTGATGAAGAGGGCGTGAATGATCGAGGGAAAGAGGGAGATCATGAACCGGTAATCGGTCCTGGTGCGCGCCCGGAACAGGGCGATCACCCTGTTTGTCGTGCAGATCACGGTGTTAACCCCGAGGAAGAAGAGGGCGCCCAGGAGGGGGGGCAGCCACCAGTTGGCGCCGGGCCGCGTCGGAAGCTCCCGGGCGAGCCAGTCCTGTATCCGGACCTCGTTCATGGCCCTGAAATAGGAAAAATCGAACGACGAGTGGAGCATCCCGATGAAGAAGAGGCCCACCGCCGCGAGCAGGAGCCAGAACGAAAGCCGGATGTCGCCGAGAAAGTCCCATATTTTTTTTATCATGTCATCCTCCGATCCGCGGGAAGTTCATTTCGTGCAGGTAGTTGCTGCCTGTGACCGCGAGCACCACCAGCGCGGCGGCGATCGCGAACCAGGCCCGGCGCCTGACGTTCCACCCGGGGATATATTTCAGGTGGAGATAGGCGGCGAAGATGAGCCAGAGAGCGGCCGAGCTCATGTGACGGGGGCCCCACTGAAAGGTGTTGCCCCATCCCAGGTAGCACCAGACCGCGCCGGTAACCTGCGCCACGGAAAAGAGGACGAACCCCCAGACCATGAAGCGGTGGAAGGTCTCGGCCGGCTCGCGTCCCGCGAGGAGCAGCGCGGCAAAGACGGCGCCGCAGTAGAAGCTGGCGTGCGCGAACACCTCCGGAACGAAAAAGGCGACCAGCCACGGCGTCATCTTGTTCGGCGTGGGCGGGATGATCCCCTTTGAATACGCGGCCGCGAAGGCGGTGAAGAGCAGGAGCGGCGCGAGCACGATCCCCCATCGGTCGTCGCGCCGCGCGGCCATGAGGAGCGCGATGACGCCGATGCACCAGGGGAGCAGGAAGGGCCCTTCCACCAGCGGGTTCGGCAGGAAGGTTCCGGCGAGCCACCCCCTGCCCGCGAGGTAGAGGGAGTAGAGAACGAACCCGGCGAGAAATGAGACCGCTCCCGCGGCCCTGGCCTTTGCCAGGTAGAGCGCGAGCGACGCCGCAAACAGGCCGGCGGCGACATACAGAACAAGGTGATTTCCGGTGGTGAACATCCTTTCCTCCTGTTATCTGGCGTCGAGCATGACGATGTGCGACAGCCCCCACACGTCGCGGTCGACGAAATAGTCGTCCACCGGCGCCAGCATGTAATTGCCCGTCGCTTTCCTGCCGTCAAGGGTGTCAACGATCAGGTACGATGTCCCGTCGTTCGTGAGGAATATCTCCCTCCCGGAAAAGAGGACCCGGTACCCGTCGCAGGCCACGAAGAGAAAGAATTTATCCGGCCCGCACGCCCTGAAATTTTTCTTTAGTACTTCGCGAAGGCCGTAGCCTTCCGCCTTTGATATTCCCTTGTATCCCCGGCCGTGGCCGATACGGACCCAGCCCGTGGCTTTCTGCCTAGCGGCGCCGGCGAATGAAACGGGTTTCCCGGCATCCTTCTCAATGATGACGATGCCGCGCGAGGCGCATTCAGCGCCCTTTTTCATCACCGGGAGTATGGCGTCCGGCGCGTGCAGGACCGTGAGCGTTATTTTCTCGACGTCGTCAAGGTAGCGCGCGGTATCGGGGTCGCGCGGGCAGACGAGCCTGAGCCCCCGGAGATCGTCCTTGTGTTTATTCTTCGTGTATTGTTCCGGGTCCTTGCTCGGCAGCACCTGCCTGCGGTGGAACGCGAGCGTGCAGGGATGGCGGTCGTCAGTCATGACGAGCTCGCCGTAGCTGAACCAGGCGGTCTTACCCGAGCTTGAATGGAAGACGACCGCCATGTCGAGCGGCCGGTCGAACGGCGCGTTCTCGGGCTTCTTTGGAGTGACGCCCTCGAGTATGTTGTAGAGCGGGATCCCGGTATAGACGTACGCGCCCTCGTACTCGCCGGAGGGGGACACCTCGCGCGTGCGGATTCGCGCTGTCGCGAACTTGTTCAGGGTGTACGAGGAAAGCCTGTATTCCTTCTTTACCAGCCCGCTGATGACGAGGGACCTGCCGGCCGGCACCGGTTCCTGGAGCGCCAGCGGCGTTGCTCCGGTGACCGTCATGATCTCGGTGATCTTCTGCCTGCACCCTGCGATGGCAAGCAGGGAGGCCAGCGCCAGGAGCGCCGCCAGAAATGTTAGTTGTTTTTTCATGAAACCACCTGCGTTTGTCGATTATTCGGGATGATGCGAAAAAAACCGCGCGGGAGCTTCTGCCCCCGCGCGGCGCGCTTTGAAAGGATTTAGAACTCGGCGTCCGCGCCGAAATAAAAGGTCCTTCCGGGGCCCGGGTTAAACGGGTCGGCGTTATAGTCGTCGAGCAGGTTCTTGCACATGACCCAGAGCTCGAAGTGGTCGATGATCTTCTGCGATACCCTGATGTTGAACATGAAGGGATCGTGGAGCTTCCTGGTCGTGTACACAACCGGGAAGTAGAACGACGGTACGGACAGAACGGACGTCGGTATCCTCTGAACATATATGGACTGGTTGAACTGCCCGTTGGTCCAGAGGTTCAGGCCGGTTCCGGTGATGAAATCCAGGGCCAGCTGCAGTATGAGCTGGTGGGCCGGGGTCTCAGCAACGGTCGTTCCCTTCACCACCGGCGCGTCGTACCAGTCGCGCGCGTGCGTGAACACGTACGTTGCTGAAGCGCTCAGTTCCAGCACCTTCAGCATGTCTTTTCCGATGGTGGCGCCGACCGTGCCCTCAACGCCGTGCACCTCGCGTCCTTTAATGTTTACGGCGCGCTCGCTGCCCACGTCGGAGTTCGGATCTGCGACAGATTCGATCTTGTTCCTGTAGAACGCGTAAAAGTAGTCGCCTCTCAGGTTCAGGACCTTGTCAAAGAGGTCGAGTTCGAACCCCGCATTGGCATTATACGATGTTTCCGGCTTGATCTCGTTCATCTTGATCACGAGGGGCAGCAGGGCCGGTTCTTCCATGAAGTAGTCTTCGATATAATCAGCTGTATTGGAATAATTGTGCAGGGTCGGGAATTTCGTTTTCTGCGACAGCGTTCCCCTGATCTTGAGCATGTCCTTGATCGGCTCATACACGAAAGCAAATACCGGGTTGAACCCGTCGCCCGTTCCCCAGACCAGGGCTGTGCTGCCCGGCTTTTGCCTCGGACGAAGGATCCCGGTAATGTCTTCGCGCCAGCCGGCCGGCGGCCCGGCGAAGTAATTGATTCGGCCGCCGAAGTTGCGGGACAGCTTCTGCGCGTCGTAGGATATACCGAGGGAGAATTTGATATCGCCGCCCGCGGTATTGAACTTGAATTCGTCCTCCAGCGCCACGGTTACGTATTTTGCCGACATCTCGGCGGTTTTAAACCATGGTGTATAGTAAGAGGGGATTCGCATGAAACCGGTCGTGGGCACGTAAGCCCCGATCCGTTTTTTGTATTTTTCGAACACATCCATCCGGTAGTGTATGGCCGCGTTCAGCTTGTTCCAGTCTGCGAACTTGTAGGACGGATAAATATAAAAACCGTTGGTGGTTTCATTATGCTCGGACATCTTTCCCCCGTCAAACATGCGGGTATGCGCCTGGTTCGTCCAGCCTTCGAGGACGTTCGCCTGCCTGGTATAGTAGTACATCGCCTTCATGTAGAACTCGCCGAATTCCAGCGAGAGGTAAGGGGCCACGTTGATGCGGTAGTCCTTGGGCCATCTCCAGGCGCGGTTGCTCAGCATTCCGTCGTTATAGGGATCATCCCATGTCCCGTCCTGAATGTATGATGAGCAGGTGCTCGGTTCAAACCCGTTGAAGCTCATCTCTCCCTGATAGTAGGACGCGGACAGGCCGAACTCAATGTTGTCGTTGACCCTGTACCCTGCCTTTCCCGACGCGTAGTACTTGACGGATTCGGTATGGTTCCATTTGCCGCTGTCGAGGATGTATTCTATCCCCTCAAGGGTCCACAGAGATTCAACCGGATTGTAGCTGGCGTCGTTTGCGCCGTACACGTACCAGGGGAGGAGCCGGTTCATCCAGCGCAGGCGCGTCTGCCTTCCGAGCTTGCTGGAGATGTTATAGCTGTTGCTCTTTATGACCGAGCCGCCGAGCAAGAAATAGAAGTTCTTGATCGACGCGCCGCCGGACGCGTTTATGGTGAACCCGCCGTTCTGGTCGAATTCCGTGGTGCCCTTGAAGTTCAGGCGCTCCGGCTTTTTCGTGACCACGTTGATGGAGCCGAACGCGCCTCGCGAGCCGTACAGGGCCGACGAGGTGCCCCGGTTGACCACCACCTTTGACGCGTTCATGACGAGGATCCGGGAGATGTCGCCCCCGCCGCCGTCGTATACCTCTTCAAAGGGAAGGCCGTCAACGAGAAGGGCCACGGTGTTATGCTGGAACCCGCGCATGTCAAAGTTCATCTGCCCCTTTTTACCCTGCCTGACGATCATGCCCGGCACGGTCTGGAGCGCCTGGTCAAGGGTGTGCTCCGACCGGGATTTCATGCTTTCAGCCGAAATCTCGGTGGTCGTGGCAGCGTCCTCCACATTGGCGATCGCCTTTTCCCGTATGACGATTTCACCAATGGTATAGACGTCTGATTTCTTTTTTACAGCCTCCTTCTGCTCGTCGGCAGGCTGCTCCACTGCGGCCTTGTCTTCAGCCGGGGCCGCGTGGACGCCCGCCGGCATGGCAATCATCGCCGCTGCGAAAAATGCGATAAGACCGATAATACATTTTTTCATAAAACCTCCATTGAATCACAGGCATAATGCCGTTGGAAGCCGGGCATTTATGCTTGTTTTAACATATGTAAAACATCTTTTCCCGCTCCGGAATGTCAAGAAAAAAGTAATATTTTGTAGTAATAAGTAAATTAATGTTATTAATTTCATGTTTATATAATTTAATATTAATAACTATTATT
>JAFGJX010000004.1 GCA_016928865.1 Spirochaetota bacterium | reverse complement strand
CTCCTGATTATCTGGTACGCGCCGGGAACGGTCCCGCACGATCTCGCGGCGCTGGTCAACAAGAAGGAGATGCTGAAATCAAAGCCGTCGCCGCGCATAATATTCGTCGGCGGCAGCAGCGTCCTGTCCCTGAACAGCCCGCTTATTGAGAAGGAACTCGGTTACTCGGTCATCAACATGAGCCTCTGGGGCGGCCTGGCGACCAAAAAGCACCTCGCCGAAATACGTCCTTTTGTCAGGCCTGGCGATGTTATCGTTATCACCATGGAATACGGCACCCTTCTCGATAATAAATACTACCAGTACACCCTGACAAACGAGGAAGGAAAAAAATACTTTTTCCTGATGTCACCCGAGCGCCACATTCCCATCTACTGCGGCCAGGGAAAATATTTCGATCTTATTAAAATCATCCACGAAATGTGCCAGATGAAGGTCAAGTCATTTATACGAAACATGGCGACATTCAACTTCACGCATCTGTTTGACGTCGGCTTCCCAAATTACCATGAAGAATTCAATGCAAACGGCGACCGTGCGCACCCCTATATGATCTTCAGACCGCTTGCCGGGGAAAAAACTTCTTTTAACTATCCGGACAGCAAGAATATTGTCTTTCTGAATGAATTCTGCGATTATGCGGCGCAGAAGAACGCGAGGGTACTCTTTTACTTCTCACATTTCCCCGAGAAGCAGTACGATGAAAATATCCGGTTCATAGACGCGTATTACGATTTAATGAAAAGATCGTTCAGGGGAAAACTGATAAACAAACCCGCGGACTTCAAGTATCCCGAGAACTACTTTGGCGATACAATTTACCATCTGAACGCGACGGGAGAAGCTATCAGGACACCACAGCTTATAAAAATGTTGAAGCGGGCCCTGTAATTGCTTTCCCGCTATATCGTCTCCGCGCCGGGCAGCCACTCTCTTTCACAATAAACCGGATTTTTTCATTGACGGTGTACCGGCGTTTCCATAAGTCTTATTCCTGGTTGATACTGTCATGAAAATTGGCGTTGACGCATATTATCTCTACGCCCGCCATATCGACGGGCTCGGAAACTATCTCCTGAGGCTCCTTAAGGAGCTCTCCCGCATAGACGAAGAGAACGAGTATTATCTCTATACTCCCGGCATTACCCATGCCGCATACTCCGAACGTATATTCTCAAACTCCCGTTTCCACCTCCGGCAGATTACCGGACTGTTCCGGGGAAAACGCCGCCTCTGGCTTCAGAGCCCGTCTCTGAAAAAGCAGATACTGAACGACCAGATCGATCTATTCTTTGCCGGAGCTGAATATTTTCCCCTCTTTCTGCCCCGCTCCATACAGGTGGCCACCACAATACACGACGTGGCGTTCAGGGCGATGCCTGAAGCGATCTCTCTGACCAACACCATCTTTTACCATTTCCTGTTTCCTTTTTTTGTCGGAAGATCGGACCACTTTTTCACGGTTTCGAACCATTCAAAAAAGGAGATGATGGAGTACCTGCACATCGACGGGCAAACAATCACTGTTATCTATAACGGGATTGACCTCTCAACCTTTTCACCGGCACGGCCCGATGACAAGAAGGACTATATTCTTTTCGTCGGCACGTTGCAGCCCCGGAAAAACCTTGTCAGCCTGGTCAGGGCCTTCTCGCACATCGCGGGCAGGATCGGCAGCGACCTTGTAATCGTGGGAGGAAGCGGCTGGAAGAACAGCCCGCTGGGAGCACTGATCGAAAGCCTGGATGAGTCCATAAAAAAACGCATCATCTTCAAAGGATACGTCGCCGGCGATGAACTGGCGCGCCTCTACCGCGAGGCGACACTCTTCGCCCTGCCGTCGCTTCACGAGGGATTCTGCCTTCCCATCCTGGAGGCAATGGCTTCGGGAACAGCGGTCCTGACCGCGCGGAGCTCCGCCATTCCCGAGGTGTTCGGCGAGGCCGTTACATACGCTGATCCTCATTCACCGAAGGACATCGCCACCAAACTCTACGGCCTGATTGCGGATGACAATAAACGCGCCCGTTTTCAGGAACTGGGACTCGCGCTTTCAAAGAAATACGACATCGCCATACAGGCTGCGGAATACCGCGCATCTTTCAATCGCATCGCAGCGACACTGGGGAAACGGGTGGAATCGCAATGAATATCGCCATCAACGCACGGGTATTAAACGAACGTCATGGCGGTCCGGCCCGCTACACCATGAACGTCATCAGGGAGCTCGCCGCCATCGACAGGACAAACCGGTACCATATCCTGATGTACGACATCAGGGACTTCGATTTTCAGCTCCCGTCAAATTTTGTTGTATCAGTGGTGCGCTTCCGGTCCAAACTGTTTTTCGATTATATTTTTATCCCCTTTTTTTCCTGGCGGAAGCGTATCGACATTTTCCTGTTTCCGAAGAATACCTTCTCGCCCCTGGTTCGCGGGAAGAAAATCCCCGTTTATCACGACATCGTCTACTTCGAGGATTTCAATTTCAGGGAATTCAAATATTTCGACAACCTGCACCACAGGATCATGATCCCGGTTGCCGCCAGATTTTCATGGATCGATCTCACCGTCTCCGATTTTACCGCATCGCGGATGAAGTCGTTGCTCAACATCAGGCAGGAAAAAATTCGTGTTGTCAAAGAAGGCGTGGAGGATCATTTCCGAAGGATTTCAGATAAAAAGCGGCTTGCGCGCGTAAAAAAGACCTTCAATCTCAAGGTCCCGTTTTTTTTCTACGCCGGTTCCCTGAGCCCGCGGAAAAACATGCTGAACGTGATCAGGGCCTTTACGCGGATCAAGGATTCCATCCCCCATGTCATCTACTTTACGGGCGGCGACTCGTGGCTCGACAGCGAGGTTTACGATATGATCCGGGACGGCGGACTCGAGGATAGGATCGTACGGCTGGGCTACATAGGCGAAGAGGACTTGGTGGCCATGTATAACCTCGCTGACTGCTATCTCTATCCATCCCTCTATGAAGGATTCGGGCTCCCCATACTGGAGGCCCAGGCCTGCGGGTGTCCCGTCATCACGAGCAACGTATCGAGCTGTCCGGAAGTTGCCGGCGAGGGCGCGCTCTATGTGAATCCGCATGACGCCGAGGACATCGCATGGGCCATGCTCTCCATCGTGAAGGATACAAATCTTAAAAAAAAGCTCATTAAAGCCGGCCTCCAGAACTGCAGACAGTACACCTGGGAAAAGACCGCGCGCGCCATATACCGGCTGTTCCTGGAAAATAATACCGGCAAGGAGCGTACAAATGAAAATCGCGGTTGAAGCCCACGCCCTCAGCCAGGAAAAGATCACTGGTGTCGGCAATGTCATCCTTCACTACCTGAACGAGCTTCAGCGTATCGACACCAAGAATGAATATTTCATCTATACGATGGAAGACCTCAAACATTTAAATATAGGCGCACCCCGCTGGCATCACGTTGAATTTTCCTACCCGGTAAAGCGCCTTCTCGTGAAAACACGCCGTCGGTGGCTTCATTTGAAAGATGAAACGAAGAGACATCCGGGCGTTATGCTCTCCGTAGAGACGATGCTATTTCGTATCGCAAAAATCATGCTTGAAATACCTGACGAGATTATTTTCACATACAAACTCGCATCATCATTAAAAAAGAACCGCGTTGATATTTATATAGGCACCTCGACATATTACTATCCCTATTTTTTTCTCTCCCCGGTCAGGAAGGTCGGCATCCTGTACGATCTTGTCTGGAAGCTCTATCCCGGGACCATGGAATTCGGGAACAGGGTGAGAATGACGCTCTTCACGCTCAGGAACATGAAAAAAATTGACCTGTTGATTTCGATATCCGAGAACACCGCAAAGGACGCCCGTGATATCCTCCGCCTTAAAACGAGAATTGAAGCGATACCCCTGGCCGCAGACCCAGAAATATTTTACCTGGCAGGCGCCTCATCTGTTGCAGCCGCGAAAAAAAGATACGGGATAGGCAAGAAATACATACTGACCGTATGCACTCTCGAACCGAGAAAAAACTTGAAAGCGCTCCTTGCCGCCTACCAGAAAATGCCCAGCCGTCGAAATTATCAGCTTGTGCTGGTCGGAATGGCAGGATGGAGCAATGCCGAATTTTTCAGGGAAATCGAAACCTCTGACGTCGGCGACAATGTTATCTTTACCGGATACATTCCCAGCGCGGAACTCGCGCCCATTTACAGCGGCGCGGAAATCTTTGTCTTTCCGACATTTTACGAGGGGTTCGGCCTGCCCGTCCTGGAAGCCATGCAGTGCGGGTGCCCGGTGATCACGTCAAACACCTCGTCGATTCCCGAGGTCGCCGGCGACGCGGCAATCATGGTCGATCCGAACGATACGAATGCTCTTGCGGCAGGCATGGAAACCCTCTTAAATAGTCCTACAACAAGGAAAAATCTTTCAACAAGAGGAATCAGGCGCGCAGCTCTCTTTTCATGGGAGACCTCTGCCCGCATGCTGCTCGCAAGCCTCAATTCGCTCAAATAACGGCTCCGGTTTTCGCGCAAAAATAAATATTCTTGACATTTTTATAAACTCTTTAAATGAAAGAGCCACAGAGTGAAACAGGTTGCGTGATCATTGCATGTCTCTTTGCCGTTCAAGCTGAAAGCCGATCACTTGTTAAAATCTTATACTGACATATTACTGAAAATTATTGTGAAAAAAAAGAAGAACATTCGTTCCATGCTTCATCCGGCAATCTGGCTCATACTCGATGCGACAGTGACATTCGTCCTGATTTATTCAGTATCCGGCTACACGTCAATTGCCCTCATTGTTTGCGGGCTCGGGATGCTGATAAAGCCGATTCTCTACGCCATGTACCTGCGGCTCACGAACCGCCGGATTGCAGTCCGTCGCCCGCCCAGACCGTTTGTACTCTGGTTCACCGGCCTATCTGGATCGGGTAAAAGCACCATAGCGGAAAGCGTCGGCGCCGCGCTCGAAAAATCCGGATACGCGGTCGCCCGTCTCGACGGGGATATGGTGCGGTCAATTTTACCCAATACGGGATTCAGCAGAAGCGAGCGGAATGAACACATCAAACGCGTCGGCTACCTGGCATCAGTTCTTGAAAAAAACGGGGTCATCGTGATAGCATCATTCGTTTCACCTTACGCGGAATCGAGGAATTTTGTCAGGAAGCTGTGCTCACAATTTATCGAGGTCTTTGTCGATACGCCCCTTGAAGAATGCGAGCGTCGCGATGTCAAGGGTCTGTATAAAAAAGCGCGGGCCGGGGAGATAACCTCCTTCACGGGAATCGACGATCCCTATGAGCCACCGGCATCGCCCGAGATTGTGATTCACACCAGATGCAACACAATCGAGGAATCGTCTGCGACGGTTCTGTCATATATACGATCATATCTGTAATATTTATTGAATAGAGGACACGATGGATCACCTTGACCGGCTTGAGAATATCAGCGTGCACATACTGCGCGAGGCATACGCGAGCTTTAAGAACCTCTGCATGCTCTGGTCGATCGGCAAGGACTCGACCGTGCTGCTCTGGCTTACCCGCAAGGCATTTTTCGGCCATGTTCCCTTTCCGCTCGTCCACATTGATACGAATTTTAAAATCCCCGAAATGATCGAATATCGCGACCGTCTGACCCGTGAATGGAAGCTCATGATGATCGTGGGTAAAAACGAGGAAGCGCTTGAAAATAAGCAGACATTTCCGGACGGCGCGGTGGACCGCATCACCTGCTGCAAAAACCTGAAGACCAAAGCCCTTATCAACACCCTTAACGGCTCGTGGAAACGTATGCGATACAGCCACCGCACAGACCGCTACGAGGTGGACAGCAACATTGAGCCGTATACCGGCGTCATCGTGGGCGCCCGCGCGGATGAAGAAGGATCCCGTTCCAAAGAGCGTTACTTTTCACCACGCGATACCTACAGCGAATGGGATGTCGGCGATCAGCCGCCAGAATTCTGGAACCAGTTCAAGACAGACTTCGCTCCCGGGACCCACCTCCGGATACATCCCCTCCTGGACTGGACCGAGCTCAACATATGGGAATACATCGAGCGGGAAAAGATTCCCACCGTATCCCTGTATTACAATCACGGTGACGGGAAACGCTATCGCTCGCTCGGCTGCTGGCCCTGCACGAACCCGATCGAATCCGAATCCCGCACCGTCGCGGAAATCATTGAAGAGTTGAAGAGCGGCCGTCTTAGGAATATCGCGGAACGTTCGGGGCGGGCGCAGGACAAGGACGATGGCGGGGGCCTAGAAACCCTCCGCCGCGAAGGATACATGTAGGAAAAAGGACAATGAGCATGCGTACCGGCACTCGGCACAGGGAAAAAATGAACATCGTGATCGTGGGCCATGTGGACCACGGCAAGAGCACCGTTATCGGGCGGCTCCTCGCCGACACCGGCTCTCTTCCTGAGGGCAAGCTCGACCAGGTGAGGGAAAACTGCGAGCGCACCTCGAAACCCTTTGAATACGCCTTTCTCATCGATGCGCTGAAGGACGAGCAGGCGCAGGGTATCACCATCGATTCCGCCAGGGTGTTTTTTAATACGGAACAGCGGGATTACATCATCATCGACGCTCCCGGCCACATCGAATTTCTTAAAAACATGATAACCGGAGCGGCCCACGCCGAGGCGGCTCTTCTGGTAATCGACGCAAGCGAGGGGGTGCGCGAGAACTCCCGGCGGCACGGCTACATGCTCTCGATGCTCGGCATCAGGCAGATCGCCGTGCTGGTCAACAAGATGGACCTTGTCAATTATAGCGAGAAAATATTCTCTGATATCGAACGGGAATACCGCGCGTTTCTGGACCAGATAAAGGTGCTGCCGTCATGCTTTATTCCGGTGAGCGGCACGCTGGGAGTCAATATCACCCGGGGAAACCAGACGATCCCCTGGTATACCGGCGCGACGGTGCTTGACGCCCTGGAAAACTTCCAGTCAGCCAACGAGATTGAAGACAAGCCCTTCCGCATGCCCGTCCAGGACGTGTACAAGTTCACCCGCTTCGGCGACAACAGGAGAATTATCGCGGGAACCATTCTGTCAGGATCAATTTCCGCCGGCGACGATATACTTTTTTTCCCATCAGGGAAAAAGGCGGTGGTTAAAAGCATCGAGGTCTTCAATGCGCGGCCGAAAACGGAACTCTCCGCGCCCTGCACGGCAGGCTTTACCCTCACCGAGCAGATCTACGTGACCCGCGGCGAGATGGCGGTAAAGGCATCGGAGCAAAAGCCGCGCATCACGTCGCGTATCAATGCGGGTATCTTCTGGCTGGGCAAAAAACAAATGACCATGAATAAGGACTACTTTCTCAAGATCGGCAGCGCAAAGGTTCCCGTGCGTATCGAGCGCATCTCCCGGGTCCTGAATGCGGACACCCTGCTCTGGGTCGACTCAAAGGATGCCGTCGACCGGCACGATGTCGCCGAATGCGTGCTCCGCCTTCCCGTCCCCATCTCCTTTGATATTGCGGCGGAGAATCCCCTGACCAGCCGTTTCGTCATTATCGACGACTACGAAATTTCAGGTGGCGGGATAATTTACCAGGACCTCGACGACACCCGGTCGCATATACGCGACAACGTATACCTCAGAAACTACAAGTGGGAAAAAAGCGGCATCCCGGAGGAACATCGGGCTGAACGTTACAGCCAGCGCTCCGCGCTCGTGCTTATCACAGGCGGAAAGGACACGGGAAAAAAAACAATCGCCCGGGCACTGGAAAAGAAGCTATTCGACGATGGGAAAATCGTCTATTTTCTCGGAATCGGCAATGTCCTCTACGGTGTCGACGCAGACATCAAGGGCAGGTCCATACTCGAGAATGAAAATACCGAGCATATCAGGCGCCTCGCTGAAATTGCCCACATCATGATGGAGGCCGGCATTATTCTCATCGTGACGGCCATCGAACTCCGCCAGGCTGACCTTGACCTGATCAAGACCATCGTGAGCCCTGACAGGATTGAAACAATCTGGATCGGTGAAGATATGTCCACCGATCTGGTATGCGACCAGTATATCGCGGCCATAGAGAATACCGACAACACGGTAAATATGATCAAAGAAATTTTGCAGGAGAAGCAGATCATATTCAGACCATGATCCCTGCTTGAAGCCATGAAACACGCTTGCGCCATACTTCTCGCCGGGGGAAGGGGACTTCGCCTTGACCCTCGAACGCCGAAGCAATTTCTTCCCCTGGGAGGAAAGCCGGTAATCGCCTGGTCATTGGATCTGTGTGAATCACTCGACGCCGTAGACCATATTCTGGCCGTCGTGCCCGAAGAGTATATCCCTGAAGCCGAAAAAATTGCCGCCGCGCGCGGTATACGTAAAATCGTCAAATGCGTCCCCGGCGGTGAGACGAGGCAGGAATCGGCCTATCGCTCCCTTACCGCACTCCCGTTTGCCGATGATGATATCCTCGTCTTTCATGATGTGGCGCGGCCGTTTCTCCGTCCGGATTTACTGCTGCAATGCATCGATGAAGCGGACCGTCACGGCGCGGCCGCGGTCTACGTCCCGGTGCACGACACGATCGCGGAGATCAGGGACGGCTTTGTCCGTTCCATTCCACCCCGCGAGACCCTGTTTTGCGCCCAGACGCCCCAGGCGTTTCAGTTCTCCATCATCAGCAGGGCTCATAATGCCTCCAGGAGAAACTCCCTTTCGGTCACCGATGACGTGTCGCTGGCTTTGGAGGCTGGTTTCAACGTCAAAGTAATTGAAGGAGACCACTCAAATTTCAAGATCACCACAGACCTGGATTATCAGATCGCGTGCAGCATTGCGGATGAACTGAAGACAGAGGAATAGCGAGGATTATCGTGATCGGAAATATCGAAGCAGCGAAGAAAGAAACAGCGCTCATTACCGGGGCCTCCTCCGGGCTCGGTGAAGCCATGGCGAAAAACATTGCCCTGCGGGGTCATGACCTGATCATAGTCAGCGAAAACAGGAAAGAGCTTGAACGGGTCAAAAACGATATTGAATCATCAGACTCCGCGCCGGCCGTCATGATCCTAGAAATGGATCTCTTCAGGCCCGATGCTGCGGAAAAGATATTCTCCTTCTGCGAAAAGAACCGGATACCGGTCGGCATACTGGTGAACTGCGCCGGCATATTCCCCACCATCGATCGTGAAATGCGCGATCTCGGTACGATAGAAAACGTGATCAATCTCCATGTCATGGCGGTGACAAAACTCTGTTTCCTGTTCGGCAGGAGTATGATCGAACGACGTCGCGGCCATATCCTTACCGTATCATCAATCGCCGCGGAGTTCCCGGATCCAGCCTCACTTACCTATGGCCCGACGAAGCGATACATTCTCTCGCTCTCCGAAGCGCTTCATTGCGAATGGAAGGGCAGCAACGTCACCGTGACCTGTCTCACGCCCGGCGGTATTAAAACCAATTTTTTCAAAGCCAACAGCGTATACATTCCTGCGCTGATACGCCGAACCCTTCTTTCACCTGAAACCTGCGCGGGAATTGGCATCAATGCCATGTTCAGGGGTGCTGCGCGGGTAACACCCGGTATTTTTGGTAAATTTCAATCAATCTTTATAAAAATGATTTCCCGTCCATCAACGTATCCTCTGATAAAGAAACTATATTTTTCGATGAAGAACCGATCATCATGAATCTGACATAAACTCGATATGGCACGTATCAGACCAAATCTTCCATTAAAAACTTGACACGGATATCCCTAACCCGTATCTGTCTGTGAAACGTTCGGCCTGTGAGAAGCTTCTTTGCCGACATAATCTATCGATAATAGAGAATGGTAACAGAGATGATAGGATGCACATATGGTACATTTTTCCAGGTAACCGTCGCGGGCGGCTCATACCAGGAAGGGCTGGTATCACACCTCCAGGGCGTTCCTGCGGGAATACATCTGAATGAAGAGGAGATATATTTCGATCTCCTCCAGAGAAAACCCGGCCAGGGCGAGCTTTCCTCGCCGCGGCGCGAGCCCGACATCCCGGTTATCTACACCGGCGTCAACGCCGCCGATACAATGACCGGATTCGCAAACGAGGGATATACCAACGGGACCCCGCTCACGATATTAATTCCCAACCTTGACCGTCATTTTGAGCATATCGAGCAATACCGCGTCACCAACCGTACACCGCGGCCCGGTCACGCATCGTACGCGTCATACCAGAAGTACGGGGTCTGGGACGACTCGATTGGCGCGGGCATATTCAGCGGCCGGTACACCTCCACGATCGTCGCTGCCGGGGCGATAGCGAAAAAGATCCTTTCCGACCACGGCATCGAAATTTTCTCCTTCGTGCGCGAAGCGGCGGGCATCCCCATGGAGGATATGGAATACGATATCATTCGTGACCGCGTGCGGTCATTCAAGGAGATCCGGCGCGACATGGACCCGATCTACAACCTCGTGTACCGCGAAGGCAGAATCCGGCCGGGCATGCGCTTTGTGGAGAAGATCGCCGTCCTCGCCGAGATAGAGAAGATGGTGCCCGACATCAAGCGCGCCCCTCTCTCCGAGCAGGAGACCGCGCGGCTCGCCGAAAACGGGCTGCATCCGGTCCTGAACTGCCCGCACCTCGAAAGCGCAAAGGCCATGTATGAAAAGATACTCGCGATCCGGGACAGCGGCGATTCAAGCGGCGGCATTGTCGAGGTTGTAGCGCGCGGAGTGCCGGCGGGCATCGGCGAGCCGGTCTTCAGCAAGCTCGACGGCGAGCTGGGACGGATGATGAGCATCGGTACGGTGAAATCCGTCGAGATCGGCGCGGGGCTCAGGGTTAAAGACATGACAGGGAGCCAGTGTAATGACCAGATGTCGATTAAAGACGGTGCTGTTGCATTTTCGGGAAATAACAGCGGCGGGATAACCGGGGGCCTCTCAACAGCCCAGGACATCGTGGTGCGGCTCGCCATCAAGCCGACACCGACCATAGCAAAACCGCAAAAGACCATCGATAAGGTTTCGATGAAGGATGCCCAGCTCGCGGCGGTCACCCGGCGCGATCCGACTATCGTGTCCCGCGTATGGCCGGTCGCCGAGGCCTTCACTGCCATGGTGATCCTTGACCAGTATATAATAAATGCCGCACACCAGGAGATGAGAAAAAAATACACACTGTAAACCGACTAACCCGGGATCAGCATGAAAATATACCACCACATACCGGAGCACAAGGACCTGTTTGTAAATCCGGTGGTCACGATCGGAAATTTCGACGGTGTACATCTGGGCCATCGCAAGATCCTGTCGGCGCTCATCAAAAAAGCCTCTGCCGTTTCTGGAGATCCCGTGGTTATAACCTTCTCAAACCACCCCCGGAAAATATTGAACCCGGAACTGCCGATAAAGATTATCACCTCCACGGATGAGAAAGTGAATGAAATCTATAATTTCGGTGTCCCGAACATAATTCTGCTCCACTTTACCCCGCAGATGGCACAGATGCATGCCATTGATTTCTACAACGAAATCCTGATCGGCAAGCTGGATGCGAAGTATCTCGTCATCGGCTATGACCACGCCTTCGGAAAGAATCGGGAAGGCAATTTCGATTTTCTGACAGAGCTCGCCGCATCAAGCGGTGTGGAAATTACCAGAATCGAAGAGGAAGACCGGTTCCACCACGCGATATCCTCAACCTGGATACGGAGCGAAATTGAAAGTGGCAACATCAGCAAGGCCAACACGCTACTTGGCTGGCGATACACCCTTTCCGGCACGGTTGTCAGGGGAAAGGGCCGGGGAAGGACCCTCGGGTTCCCCACTGCCAATATACGCCCGATCCATCAGGACAAGATACTCCCGGGAGACGGAGTATACGCGGTTCAGGTTATCTTCCAGGACGGCACTCGGAAAAAGGGAATGCTCAATATTGGCACCAACCCCACATTTGCCGAAGATTCACATTCAATTGAGGTGCACATATTTGATTTCAATGAGGCCATTTATGACTCAGTATTGACCGTTGAATTCCATTCTCATATTCGCGGTGAAATCAAATTTGAATCAGGGTCAGAGCTTGTGGAACAGATTGAAAAGGATAAATGTACCGCGCTTGACCTGTTTGCCGACTATAGTGAGTGATGCGAATTGTGGTGTAGACGATGCTGTCCGCCAAAAATATTAATTTTTTAATTGAAAATTTTTTGTCATTTTATGCAATATATCATCACTATATTAATGATATATACAGGAACATTACGGGATTAACTGTATATTTATAAATGAATATTCAGGATAATCATGGAACATGCACGAATATTAATCATTGAAGACGAGCAGATAACGGCCCTTTCTATTAAAAAAATGCTAGAAAACCTGGGATACCTGGTAAGCGATATCCTTCAATCAGGGGAAGAGGCCCTCGGTAAGATCGAAAAACTGAATCCTGATCTCATCATTATGGACATAACCCTGTCAGGACAGATTGACGGCATTGAGGCGGCAACGCTCATTAATAAAAATAAAAAGATACCGATTGTCTATCTAACCGCAAATACCGACCATGAAGTGATTCAGCGGGCAAAGGGAGCCAGCCATTACTATGGCTATCTATTGAAGCCGGTCAGCGGCATCGATCTTGACTGGACTATACATACGGCCCTCAAGCGCCATCAACTCGAGCGTTCAGTCTGAACTTATTCCCACTCGATGGTACTGGGAGGCTTCGAGGAAATATCGTATACCACCCGGTTGATACCCTTGATTTCATTAATAATCCGGTTCGAAATTTTACGGAGCAGACCTTCCGGAAGATATGCCCAGTCTGCGGTCATCGCATCAACCGATGTTACCCCGCGGATAGCGATGACATTTTCATAGGTTCGACTGTCTCCCATGACGCCGACCGATTTTACCGGCAGGTACACCGCAAAAATCTGCCAGAGATCATTGTACAGGCCCGCCTCCTTAATTTCCCTGACCACAATATCGTCAGCCTCCTGAAGGATGCGGATCCGTTCCGGGGTCACCTCGCCGATGATGCGGATCGCCAGCCCCGGACCTGGAAAAGGCTGTCTGTTGATAAGCTCCTCGCTCATTCCGAGGACCCTGCCGAGCTCCCGCACCTCATCCTTGAACAGCTCCTTCAACGGCTCAATTACCTTCCCCGACTTGATCAGCTTGAGCACCTCGGGCACCCTGTTATGGTGACTCTTGATCGTGTCAGAAGGTCCCCGCGTGGATACCGATTCAATAACGTCAGGATAGAGGGTCCCCTGCGCGAGGAAATCGAACCTGCCGATTCTTTTCGCCTCGTCCATGAACACCCTGATAAACTCCCTTCCAATGATGGCACGTTTTTTTTCTGGATCATCCACGCCCCTGAGCCTTTTTAAAAAACGCGCCGATGCGTCGGCATAGATGAGGTTCAGATTCATGTTTTTTTTGAAGCGCTCGACAACCTGGATATGCTCGTCCTTCCTCAGCACGCCATTGTTCACGAACACGCAGTAGCAGCGGTCGCCGATCGCTTTTTCCAGAAGCACGGCCGTGACCGACGAATCTACACCCCCCGACAGGCCGAGGAGGACGGTGCCATCACCGACTTCCTTCCTGATCGATTCAACCGACGACTCGATGAACGATGTCATGTTCCATGACGGCCTGAGTCGGCAGATTTCGAATAAAAAATTGTGGAGGACCTTCTTACCGTTTACGGTATGATATACTTCGGGATGGAACTGTACTCCGTAGATCTTCCGCTCCCGGTCCTCAATAGCCGCTATCTCAGCGTTTTCAGACGAGGCGATTACCGAAAAGCCCGGCGGCACGGCCACCACCTTGTCGCCGTGGCTCATCCAGACCTGCTCGCGATCAGACAGGCCCGCGAAAAGCGGGGACCGGCCCTGCAGATTGATGATGGCCCGTCCGTATTCCTTTGAACTCGCGGATTCCGTTTTTCCCCGGAAGGCTTCCACCACCTGGTAGAGTCCGTAGCAGATACCCAGGATCGGTATGTTCAGATCAAAAATTTCAGGCGCGGCCTTCGGCGCATTTTTGTCATACGTGGATGACGGACCGCCCGACAGAATGACCGCGGCGGGCCGCTCCTTGATGATCTCCGCAAAAGGATAGTAGTACGGCACGATCTCCGCGTATATCTGCAGCTCCCTGATTCGACGGGCGATCAGCTGGGTATACTGCGAACCAAAATCCAGGATGACGATACGCTCATTCGGTATCTGTACGGAATGCTCAATCATCTGCCGGCCTCTTTCTGTCTGATGTACTCGTGCGGCCCCAGTCGCTTCAGCTCCTGATTGCGGCCCGATATTTTTTCTGCCGTCTCTTTCCTGAATGCATCGATTCTGCCGGCATACGCCGCATTGTTCAGGGCGAGAATGCTCGCGGCAAAAAGGGCGGCGTTGGCCCCGCCGGCCTTGCCCGCCGGCATGGCGGCAACCGGGACGCCAGCAGGCATCTGGATGATCGAAAGAATCGAATCCAGCCCGCCGGCGATGCCGGTCTCCACCGGCACGCCGATAACCGGTATCGTTGTGTTCGCCGCAACTACGCCGGGGAGATGCGCCGCGCCTCCCGCCACTGCTATAATGACCCGTATCCCCCTCCCGGCTGCAGTACTCGCCCATTCCACTGTTTGGACGGGTGATCGGTGCGCCGAAGAAATTATTGTTTCATATGGGATCTGGAACCGCTCAAGTATGTCGAAACATTCCCTGATCTTGGGCAGATCAGAATCGCTCCCCAGGATAATTCCAACTTCAGCCATGCTGTCCTTCCTCACTGATAATGATTCGTTCCATAGGTCGCTCCACAGTGCAGAGCGGCCTTAATATATCTAATATTTTAAAATATTAATCAGAGAAAAATACAGAAATCTATATTGTTTTTTTTTGTCAATAATGAATTTTAGGCTTCATGCGAAAGTTCGTCTCGCTCTCGCCGGGAAACCCCGGCGGGGAGCTTTATAGGGTCTTTGTCCGGATGACCCCCTTTAAAATTCAGTATTGCAACAAATCTTTTATACAACACAATGTATGGAATAGATTGATAATCTGCTTGACTAAACCGTTTATTTAACGCTATATACGATACTGGTGATATGGCCAGCCGAGAAGCACATAGCCGGCTGTCGTATCCTTGAAATGTGAAAAATAAATTATGGAAAATTGATCAACCGTAATGAGATATGCCATTATTGCATTTTTCTTCCTGCTCATCATTATCATATTCATAATATTAAAATCAACATCTTTTCAAGCAAAAATACGAAAAGCCGAGGAATATCTCGAGAGTGATGACACGAGCAAGGCTAATGAAATTATAAAAAAAATACTCGATCAGAAAAGCGAGTACGTGCCCGCCCGCTATCTCCGGGCGCTTATTCTCATGAAACAGAACCAGTACCTTCTTGCCATTTCCGAATTCAATACGGTACTGGGCCTGCCCAATTTCAAGAAATTCATAAACGAAATCGACATCCATTATCATCTTGCCAGGCTGTACAGTGAGACCAAGAATTATATCAAGGAAATTGATGAATACCGGGCAATCCTTACATTTAATCCCGAAGATCTTACCGCCAACCACAGGATCGGCCACGCTCTCTATAAAAAGAAAGAATATAAAAAGGCCCGCGAGCACCTAACCAAGGCAATCAGCATCGACCCGAATCTCAATGACGTATATCTTCCCCTGGGAATATCATGCTACAATATTTCAGATTACGACAAAGGCGAGGAATACCTGATCAAGGCCCTGAGCACCACGGGGGAAAACAGCGATGCCCAGTATTATCTCGGATGCATCTACCAGATGAAAAAAGAATATTCCGGCGCGATCGACATGTTCAATAAGGCCAAGCACGATCGTAAATATTTTTTAAAATCGCTCTATCAAATCGGCGAGATATACTTTCATCTTGAAGAATACGACAATGCGGTCGAGGTCCTGGAGCAGGGCCTCGTCAACCTGAAGGATAAAGGAGACGAATCGAATGAATATCGTTACCTGCTGGCCGAATGCTATGAGCACCAGAACAAAATCAAGGAAGCGTATCATCACTGGTCAAAGATTGCGGAAGACAATCCCGCGTTCCGGGGCACGCGCATCAAGCTGGAATCATACGAAGGTATTCTCGGAAACGAGAGCCTGATGACCCTGTTCACATCATCTCTCGAGGCGCTGCAGCCAACCATCGTCGAGATGATATCCGGTCTGAATTACAACATCATTTCCAAAGAACGCCTCAGCCCGAACGAATACCAGTACAAGGCCTATAATATCAAGCGGATCAATGACCCGCCCATCCTGATCTATTTTCACCGCACCACGCGTGAAATAACGGAAGACGCCGTCAATGAATTCCAGAAACATATAGCAAGTGAAAAATGCAAAAACGGAATGTATATCGCAACGTCCAAATTCAGTTTACGCGCAAAAACTGTCGCGCAATCAAAAACAATCGAGCTGTATGATGCCGATTACGTCAAACGAACAATAGAGAAAATTCAATCCAGAAAGAAGATAAAATAGCCCCATGAAATCATACCAAATTTTATTTCTGGTCATTGCCTCTGCCCTCCTTCCATACGGTCTGGGCTGTTCCCTGGACCCGGAAAGGCGCCTGAACAAGGCCATCGATCGCTATGTCGCAAAAGCTCCCGACGCGGAGCGGGACCTCGCTGATACAGTTATGGAATACATCTCAATTGATTCGATAGAAGGGGAGAACCTGGAATCAAACGGAAAGATCATTTATTCCATCGAAGAAAACGAAATCGAGGTTGTTTATCCGGTGGAAATATCCATGACCTTCCCCGGCGGTTCCGAAATACGCCAGATAGACATGAGTGAAGCATATTTCGCCATGCACGATGGCCTGAAATTCTGCATATTTGGCGAAGACGGCGGTCTCCTGCGCGAAGAAACCGTCGGCGATGACAAAAACCCCGTCCGGGCCCTGGTCATTGACGGTAGCGATCTGATCTACTATAAAAATTCCCATCTCTACCGGTACCGCATCAATGACATGACTACGAGCACACTTATCGATGAAACCTTTCCGCCGCCCTATCTGAGTTATTACACAGTGCAGCTCTACGCGATTAACGATCGATTATGCATTCTGGCCGGAATCGCCGGCTCCTACTATTTCAGCATCGTGAATCCTTCAGCCGGTTCCATCGACCTGAAGAACCTGAAGATGTCGTCGTCAAAGCATCATGCCGGCGCCGATGCCATATTCTATATCGCAGGAAGCTCCGGCAACTGGGAGCTGATACGATTTTCACGAGGGGCGAAGAATAAAAAAACAATCAGAAAATTCAGCGATATCAAAGATATAGAGCTCACCGCAACAGGGTGCCTGTGGGAAAACAGCGACGGCCTCTGGGCCGCCGAATACGGTAAAGAAGAAACGCGCGTTCCTTTTACCTATATCATTGCCGGCAAATACAAGGGAAGGATTCTCTTGCAGTATGGAAAGACCTACCACTTCATTCAGATGGATAAAATGCTGGGCGCACTGGCCGTCCTGAAGGACAAAGCTTCCGGTTTGTGGGATGCGGAATAATACGGCAGTACATGCGTTGCTTCAGCTCAATGGCGACCTGTTCTTCTCTTTGTACTCAGTCGGGGTTACACCCATTACCTTCAGAAACGCGCGGTTAAACGTGCTCAGGCTCTCAAACCCCACTGAAAATGCTATGTTGATGATATTTTCATCGCTCTGCTCCCTCAGCATCCTTGCGGCATCGCTGATGCGGAGCTCATTTATGTACTCATTTATTTTCTTGCCGGTGTGAACTTTGAAGAATTTCCCAAGGTGATTCGGGCTGATATCCAGCGATGCAGCAAGGTTTTCACGGGATATATCGCTGGTGTAGTTCATTTCAATATATGCCAGAGCCTGCTTGATTTTTTCCTCTGTCTGGGAAGTAATCGAATACTTATACTTGTCGTCAACGCTGAGCATCTTTTCCCTGTAAGACAGGGCATTCTCGAACACCGGTAAAATGGATTCAAGAAATGCCGAGACCATCCTGATATCCTTGTCGGAGAACGGAATCTGGCTTGGTCCCCGTTCACAGTAGCACGCGCCGATTATACTGCCCGCCGATACCATTGGAACCGCCATAACCGATCTGTTATTATCAACCCGTTTATCACCATCTAAGACCACCCTGCCGTCTCCGTCGATCAGGGCAAATACTGCCCCCTCCCCTTTGCACGCATCATCGACAATGACCGCTGAATATCCCTGAGAGTCATCATCTAGTGTATCGATATAAGACCGCATCTCCAGGGCGCCATCATTTTCCATAAAGATATAGATTTTGCCGGCATTGACGATCTCCAATATTTTTGATGCCGCCTTTGCGAGGAATTCATCCATATTAGAAACGATGCGCATGTCCTGGCTGAGTTTGGTAATTGTCAGGTTTCTCTGGTAATTTATCAGGTCCTTAATCGACTCCGACTGGATTTTATCAACACCCTTGTCCCTCTTCGTGCCCTCAATTTCTTCAATAATTTTCGCGGCTGTCTCAGTCAGCAGCAGCTCAATACTCCTCGCCTTTACCTGTTTTTCCAGGTTTTGCGACACTATTTTCAGCCCCTTCCTCATGGTGTTGATACGGTCAACCATTGCTATCGAAAGAAATACCAGGAGAGTGGCTGAACCGATAACGATGGACCAGGTGGTGAGAAAATTGCCCGGTAGAAATCCGAAGGTTTTCAAGAGGTACAGCACAGACCCGCACAGAAAGCCGAGGCTTATCAGCGTAAAAATGTAGGCGCTCCGCTGTTTTCGTGCTGTGAGATACAGGCCGATGCTGAAGGCAAGAAGTATTGTCACGACAGACAGGTAGGATGTGGCGGTCATGATTATCTTGTACTGGCCGAAAAGAGGAATGGTAATAACAGAAGCAAGGGCGACAAGAAAGACAACCGCGAGGACATCGACAGCCCTCTTGAAGATCGGGGCATTTTTTTTCAGCTGCATAAATATCGCAATGGACCGGTTGCCAAACAGGTTTGCCATGCATAAAAAAAACGGTGGGCAGATGCTTGCAAGCTCCGGATTATTCGGCATTAAAAACTGAAAAGTGCCTCCCATCTGTGTCATGATAAAAAGAAATATCGAAAGGATAAACAGGGAAAAATTGAGATAGATAAGGTGGCGAATCAGCAGATAGATAAAGATGTAATTGACAACCATGATAGCCATCATCCCGTAGTAAAACATGAGCAGGCGATCCTGATTCGCTGACATTTTTCTAAACTCCGCCGGAGACCAGAGTGTGAGAGGAAAATTCATCGCGCTCGAGGTTTTCTGCCTGAGGTAGAGTGTCTTCGTTGTTCTGGCTTCACAGACAAGAGGAAAGACAAAATTACGATATTCAACGGGTCGTTCCGAAAAAACATACCGATCACCTGTTTTGATTACCTGATATGTTCCTTTTTTTTGCGGGACATACAACTCAAGATAATCAACGAGAGGATACCCGTGCTCAAAAAAGAAGGGAATATCATTCCCTGTATCATTTGAAACCGTAAGCCTTACCCAGAATACCGATTCGGTAAATCCAAATCCCGGGCTTGTATCGTTCGATGCCACCCATCGGCTTTTGAGATTCCTTCCTAAAATGTTTTCAATTGACAATGTCCCCTTTTCATCCTCGAGAAACTCGACACTCTGTCCAATCGGCCGCTCGGCAAGGCCATCATCAACTCTAACTGTGCTGGCATACGCCGTTGCTGACAGCAAGAGAATAAGTGCCAATGCAAAAACCGACTGTTTCCTTTTCACTGGGATCTCCGTCATCGTCATGGAGACGTAGACTATTCGTGCAAGCATTACCGCCCTCTATCGAATCACTCGTATCATTAATCGTTTTCCCAAAGGCAAATCATCACGGGTCCATACCGTCTCCGCAAGAATGAGCTCTGTCAGAAAGAGAAATCTTGCCACTATCGCGGGGTACATGCGGCATAACGCCAAACGTCACCAGACATCGTGTCATATAATTAATTACTAAAAACGCACCGGTTAGTCAAGAATATTCCTAAATACCCATAAAACCGGGGAACGCTTGCGAGACACATCTATTGATCTTGACAAATTTATTATTATATATTATAGTCATGTTTTAAATATTACACATGAATAATCTTTATCATACAGAGTATTGGACATGAGTGAAATAATTACCGTGGGTGTCGCACAGATACGATGTTCAACGTCTCCCGCAGTACTTCGGACAATTCTCGGGAGCTGTGTCGGGATCTGTATTTATGACCGGGTGAAAAAAATCGGCGGCATGGCCCACGTTCTGCTTCCGACAAGCCAGAAGACCAATCCGAACCCGGAAAAGTACGCCGATACCGCAATACCTCTCCTCGTAAAAGAATTGCTGCGGCAGGGGGCAAAAAAAGAAAATCTTTCCGCGAAAATAACCGGCGGCGCGTCGATGTTCAAATTTGGCGCAAACGTCCTGCTCGGGCAGATCGGGGACCGAAACATAGAGCAGACCAGGACGGAGCTGGAAAAGCTTGGCATAGCAATTCTCGTTGAGGAAGTCGGCGGGAATATGGGAAGAGTCATCGATTTTTACCTGGAAGACGGACGCATGAAGGTCAAAGCCGGCGGACAGGAAAAAATTTACTATAAAGTTTAATTTCGGTCGTCCGGAGATTATGTATGGACCAGAATATTAAAAAGCAAATTGATGCCATTATAACAAATATTGACCGGCTGCCCCCGCTTCCGGAGGTTGCCGGTAAAGTGATAAACATGGTGAACGACCCCGACGTCTCCTTCAAGCAGGTTGCCCAGGAAATTTCGAAGAACCAGGCCATGACAGCTAATATTTTAAAGCTGTGCAATTCCGCTTTCTTCAGCAAGGGAAAGGAAATTACCTCAATCGACCGTGCCATAGTGACCCTGGGCCTCAAGGAGGTCAAGGATATCGTATTTCTCGTCGCGGCAAAACCGCTCATGGTAAAGCCGGTCATCGGCTATGATCTCGCGCAGGGCGATCTCTGGACTCAGGGACTGGCCGTTGCAACCATGTCGCGGGATATCGCCATTTCGAAAAAAAAGAAAGAACTCGCCGATGTGGTTTTCACCGGCGGTATAATTCACAACGTGGGCAAAGTGGTCATCGCCCTGTTCGTGCAGCAGGCATTCAGAGACATACTCGCACTGGTGCAGGCGCAGAATATAGCGTTTCACCAGGCAGAAAAAGAAATCATGGGATATAACCACCAGGAAATCGGGGAAAAGATTCTTGAAAAATGGAACTTCCCCCAGGTGCTTCGTTCCATCGTGCGTTACTACCAGGAACCTGGCAATGCGCCTGCCGAGCACTCCCTTGCAGTTTCAATTGTGCATATAGCAAACGCCATATGCCTCATGGGCGGCATCGGCATCGGCAGTGACGGCCTTTTCCATGAAATACGTGACGAAGCCATAAAGAAAGTCGCCCTGTCGCAGCAGGAGCTTGAAGGCCTGTTTTCACGAGTCCCTGAAATTTTAAAACAGATCCGGGATATCCAGTAGCCAGATGTATCTGATCAAGACATGTCCCGGGTGCCAAGCGCGGCTTCGTTTTCCCATCGACAAGGGGATTATACGTGTCAAGTGTTCCTGCGGCTACAGCTTCATTGCGGATCCTGACGATACTGGACTCTACAAGCATGCATCGTTTGATCTGAGTCCGTCTTCGCGCAATCAGAAAAAAAATTCCACGCTGGCAAGCGCAAAAAACAGTATCAGTCTCAGCCAGGCCATGCCGTTCATAATCACCAGGGCCCTTAGCATAAAATACAAGCTGCTGAATTTCAAGCTCCTTCCTGACGCCGAGAAGAAAAAAATAATTGCCGCTTTTATTCTCGCATGCGCGGCGATAACGTTCATTATTATAGCCATCTACCTGCTGTCCGGCGGCCCCCCCGCATCCGGCGAAAAAATAATTATATAAGAAGGCAAGCATACCTTCAAGACGTACCAGCGTCATGGCACAACCATATCATATCAACGATACAACATCCTATCATCGCGACCATCTTGACACGCTCGGGTGGGAGCTCACCGTGTGCAACGCACTTGAAGGCGCAGAGAATCCATGTCGCGGCATCATACATAACCCGGCGAGCTTCGGTGAATTGCTTATCGATTTTCTTGCCGGTCTCATCCCCATGGAGCAGTTGAGACATTTCATTGAAATCGGCGGGGGATACGGGTACGTCATGCGTGATCTCCTTGCCAGATACCCGGACACCCGGGCCTCGATGTTAGATCTGTCGCCGCTGCTGCTGGAACGTCAGCGGACAACCCTTGCCGGCATGCCGGTGCAGTTTTATCATGATGATTTTTTTTACTACGACAGTAATTTCTATGCTGGATTTGACCTGGTCTTGATGAATGAAATTATCGGAGACTTTGCCACTGCATGCGATGTTGATCCTGCTGTAATCTATGCCGTTACCCCCGCCTGTTCCGATCCAACTTTATCAAACATAAGACGAATCGTTTCGACCTACGGATTCGCTCTTCCGAAAGAGCCATTTAATTTCAACATTGGGGCCATTCAAGCAGTGGAAAAGCTCTGTTCTTCACGAGTGAGATTCGCCTACCTGAGCGAGCATAGCTGTGAAGCGTCGGTGCAGGATGATTTGAAGGAAATTCTCCAAGTCTCAGGGCCGGGGAACCCGGAGAGGATCCCCCTCAGGGGACATGACGAATACACGATAAAATTTTCATATCTCGAACAGGTGGCACGTTCGTTCGGATACAGGACGGCGAGGGGCCAGTATAAGGAATTTATTGCCCCCGTGCGCTCCGGAAAGCTGAACTTCATCCTGACATCAAATTCGCAGAAAGACGAGCATGAAATAATTCGTCAGTTTGTCGAGGATCTGTATAAATACGAATATCTAGTGCTGATGCGGGATTGATTGCCGGCCGCCGCACGCAGCCGGCCCGGCGAGCGTTATATGCCCAGCTCTTTTTTTCTCTGGAGAAGGTGTTTGTAGTATTTGGAGCTGGTCATTCTGGTATTTTCAATCTCTTCAATCTTTGCCGCCAGTTCCTTCGCGTTCAACCTGTTGACCTTCTTCGTCTTGTTCGTTCCAGCTGACTGGGCGCCCTCGGGAGACGCTGCCGCCTCTGCCGGTTGATCTGCTTGTACTTCTTCAGCCATGGTTATTCCCTCGCAGTGAAAATAGTTTGTTGCCTGTCAGAAACATCGCGCCGTTTATTGATTATCCACGGCGCCCGCGCGTATCGGGTACCTTGTTTGCGACGATGCCTCCTGTCAACAATTTTATTGCATCATCGGTAGTTCTTCCATTCACGCTGGAGCTCGCGCTCGACTTCCCGCTTCTGTATCGAATGACGCTTATCGTACTTTGCCTTGCCACGCGCCAGGCCTATCTCCACCTTTACCTTGCCGTTCTTGAAATAGAGCTTGAGCGGGACCAGGGTAAACCCCTTTTCCTGCACCTTGCCGATGAGCCTCTTGATCTCGTGCCGGTGCATGAGGAGCTTCCGGTCGTGCACCGGCTCGTGGTTAAAGCGATTCGCCATCTCATAGACGGCGACGTTCATCCCGGTCAGGTATATTTCGTTGTTCTTAACGCGCGCGTATGCCTCCTGGATACTCGCCTTTTTCTGACGCATCGATTTCACCTCGCTCCCGGCCAGAACAATTCCCGCCTCGAAGGTCTCGACAATCTCGTAATCGAAGCGCGCCTTCTTGTTTCTGGCTATTTCTATGTAGGTATCCGGCATTCGATCGCTCCTCGCACGTACCGGCAACGATGCTACACGGGCGACCGGGACGTCAAGATTAATACCGTCGTGCGCGGCATTTTACCTCCGGACACGTCCTTCAACAGCCCATTACCAGAGTGTTTTTCGCCCTTTGTATTTTTCAAACACCCGCCTCGAGGCGGCAAACTTGTGTATTTCGTCCGTGCCGTCGTACACCCGGGCAGCGCGCTCCTGACGGTAGAAAAACGACAAAATCGAATAATCGCTCACGCCGATCCCGCCATGCACCTGCATCGCACGATCAACCACCTTCTGCATGACATTGGCCACGAAGAACTTCAGGAATGATATGTCATACCGGGCCTCTTTCTGGCCCAACTTCTCAGCCTTCCATGCGGCATGGAGCGTCATCAGTCGGGCGGCCAGCACATCGGCCTCGCATTCAGCCGCCCAGAGCTGTATTATCTGCCTGGTGGAAAGCGTCTTGTTGCCCGGCGCGATAACACGCTCGAGCGCAAAATTGATCATGAGCTCCATCGAACGCCTGCACACCCCGAGCCACCGCATGCAATGGTGTATCCTCCCCGGGCCAAGCCGCTCCTGCGCCATGATAAACCCGTGCCCTTCAGGGCCGAGCAGGTTCGTTCTCGGCACCCTGCAGTTCTGGAAGAGTATCTCGCCGTGGCTGGCGTAATCGCTGCCTCTGTGGCCCATTACCGGGATGTTTCGCACCAGGTTGAACCCAGGCGTGTCGGTCGGGACGATAATCATACTCGCCTTCAGATAGGGGTTCGCATTCGGGCCCGTGTCCGTTACCAGCATCGCGATGGCGAATGCCGCTCCCTCGGCGGAGCTCGCAAACCACTTGTGCCCGTTGATGACGTAGTCATCGCCGTCTTTCTCCGCGGTCGCCTGGAGCATGATCGGGTTCGATCCCGCCACTTCAGGCTCGGTCATTGCGAAACAGCTTCTGATTTTGCCTTCAACAAGCGGCGCGAGGTATTGTGCCTTCTGATCCTCTGTGCCGTAGTGGTACAGAAGCTCCACGTTGCCCGCGTCCGGCGCCTGGCATCCGAAAATATAATGGCCCAGGGGCGAGTACCCGAGCGCTTCCGACACCAGTGCATGTTCCATGAGGCCGAGACCCATGCCGCCATACTCCTTTGGATGGTTCGGCGCCCAGAGTTCCATCTGTTTTACCATGTTCCGTTTCTCCTCGAGCACGGGAAGCATCTCCTTGAACTCCCTGTTCAGGAACTCTGGCTCGAGCGGTACGATCTCCTTGATCATAAAATCATCGATCATCTTGAGAACAGTCTTCATGCGATCAGATATTTCAAATTCCATGTCTGGCTCCTTTTATATCTCATAGTGAAATAATCCTGGAAGCTCCGCTCCATGTTCAGGGGACATCCAAAACATCAGTCATTTGATTCTTCAATAATGCAGTCAGCACACCGGATCCCGTCAACCGCGGAGCTGACGATCCCGCCCGCGTACCCGGCACCCTCGCCTACCGGATACAGGCCCCTGACACCGACTGACTGGCCGTCCGGGCCGCGGGTAATACGCACGGGTGAAGAGGTCCTCGTTTCCACGCCGATGAGAAGCGCCTGCTCGCTCGCGAACCCCTTCATTTTTCGGTCAAATTGCCTGATTCCCTCCTTTAGCTCATCGACAAGCCATGCCGGGAACAGACGGTCCAGCCCGGCGGGAAATACGCCGGGCCTGTATGATGCGGGGGGGAGCTCCGTATCGGCCTTCCCCTGGAGAAAGCTCGTCACCCGCTGCGCAGGGGCGGTAAACATACCGCCGCCCGCATCGTAGGCCGCCTGTTCAATATCCCGCTGGAACAGGATTCCGCCGAGCACCATATCGCTGAAGTCTTCCGGCGTCACCGTTACGACAATAGCCGCGTTCGAAAAAGGATGGTCTCGTTTTGAAAAGCTCATCCCGTTGGTGCAGAGTCTGCCCTGCTCCGACGATGAATTGATAACCCTGCCTCCCGGGCACATGCAGAAGGAATAGACGCCCCTGCCGGTCGCCCGATTCGCATATGTGAGCATGTAATCAGCAACGGGAAGCCGGTCCCGATACCGTGATTTGCCATACTGGATATCATCAATGAGCTCGGCCGGGTGCTCTATGCGGATCCCCATGGCAAAGCCTTTTTTTTCCAGCCGAACGCCTTGTCTTTCAAGCATTGCATAGGTATCACGCGCTGAATGGCCAATTGCCAGCACCAGCCGGGAGCTCACAATCTCCCTTCCCTTCGATGTGACAAATCCCGCGAGAGATCCATCGCTTATGATCAGATCATCGATTGATTCATTGAAATTAATCTGCGATCCGGAAGAGAGTATTTCTTCCCGGATCCGCTTCACAATGCCCCGCAGCCGGTCCGTTCCCAGGTGCGGCTTCGCTTCATAGAGGATGGTGGATGGCGCGCCGCAATCAACAAGCGTCCCGAACAACCAGTCGATTTCCGGCTTTCGTATGCGGGTGGTCAGCTTGCCGTCTGAATAGGTGCCTGCGCCGCCTTCGCCATAGAGAACATTGCTTCTCTCGTCAAGGATGCCCTGCAGCTCCAGGACCTCGATATCCTTCATGCGCTCCTCAATCGGCTTTCCGCGCTCGAAGATCTCGACGCGAGCGCCGGCACGGATGAGCCTGAGGCCGCAGAAGAGTCCTGCCGGCCCGGTCCCGGCGATGTGCACGGTGACCGGGTGCCGCACGCGCGCCGGTGCAGGAAATTCCTTCCTCGTGTACAAGGAAATGTCTTTATGTGCCAGCAGCGCAGCTGCCCTGTCGTCAGGCACCTCAATGACCACGCGGTACCGGTACACGATCTCCTTCTTTTTGCGGGCATCGAGCGATTTTCTCTCAATTGAATACGGACAATCAACGCCAAAGCGCTTTATCAGTATATCCCTGATCCGTTCGATAGTATCGCCGGGATCAAGGACCACGTTGTCGACCAGGAGTTTCATCCGCAAGACGCTTGACGCGCTGTCCTATCCCCGTATAAAGTCAGGGTTCCTGAATTTTGGATGTGGATATTCGTAAAAACCCTTCCGGGTTTTCACCCCGAGACGGCCCTGGTCGACATAGGCTTTAACAAATTCCGCATTGCGAATTTTTTGAGGATCTTTCAGGGCGCGTGCCCAGAAATCGTTCACTTTCCACACGGTCTGCAGCCCGACGCTGTCCATGATGCCGAACGGCCCGGACATCGTGCCCATCACACCCATCCATGAACGATCGATGTCCTCGATAGATGCAACATTATTGGAGGCGAGCGTCAGCGCGGACTCGAACAGGCTTACCAGCATGAAGTTAAACACGTAGCCCACGCTCTCCCGCTCCATCACGATGGGAGTCTGGCCGATGCGCACGGCAAAATCTCGCACGAGACCGACGGTCTCTTTCGAAGTGCCCGGATGCGGCATCACGTCAACGATCGTCGTGGTACGCACATCATGAAAATGAAACGCCACAAAACGGTCAGGACGCCCCGTGTTCGCCGCAAACATGGAGGGCAGCAGCGTCGAGGTGTTTGTCGTGAAAATCGTTCGCTCGGGGCAGATGGTATTCAGCTGAGAGAACAACTGGCCCTTTAGCTTCGGATCTTCCGGTATCGACTCGCTCACCAGGTCAACATCGGCCCCTGCCTCCTCAATCGAGGTGACAGCGGAAACGCGTGCAAATGCCGTGGCCCTGTCCTGTTCAGAAATCGCGCGGTGCTTGACGAAAAATCCAAGCAGCCTGTCAATTCTTTCCATGCCGGCATCGAGCAATTCCTTTTTCACGTCATACAGATTGACCGCCATCCCGTGCATGATGCACACTGTCGCAATCTGCTGCCCCATGGTTCCCGAGCCCACGACAAGCACTTTTTTTACATCATCAATGTTCATATAGTCCCCCTCGTTTTCTTTTCCCCTTTACGGCTTTACGCCAGGCCCCCTGCCGGGGGGTGGGGTCTTACTTACGCAAGCATCCCGCCATCGACAATAATACAGGCGCCGGTGGTATAGGACGCCGCATCGGAAACCAGGTAGATCACGGCACCGGCCATTTCATCCGGCTGGGCCACTCTGGCCATCGGTATTGTCGGCAACACCACCTTGTCCAGGATGTCCGGATTCTTCGTTATCGCGGCGGAAAACTTCGTGTCGGTCATGCCCGGCAGTACCGCGTTGACACGGATATGAAAGGGCGCAAGCTCCTTGGCGAAGGACTTGGTCATGGAAATGACGCCGGCCTTGGTAATCGAGTACATTCCCTGCATCAGCGCCGGTTTTATGCCGTTGACTGAGCTGATGTTCACGATTGATCCTCCGCCCTTTTCTTTCATGATCTTCGCCGCGTGCTGGGTCATGAAGAAAAAGCCCTTCAGGTTCACGGAAAAGGTCTTGTCCCACGCTGATTCAGGCGCGTCCAGGTTGCTCCCGAAAAACGGATTGGTGGCAGAGTTGTTCACCAGGATATCAAGGGCATCATACTTTCCCCTGACCTGTTTGAAGAGGTCATCTATATCGTTCATGTTCCCGATATTGCACGGAATCGACTCCGCCTTTCCGCCTTCGGCGGTGATCTTATCTTCCACCTCTTTCAGCCCCTCGAGCTTCCTGCTCACCAGGATCACTTCCGCGCCCAGTGATGCGAGCGTCACCGCTATCGATTCGCCGATACCCCTGCTTGCGCCGGTGATGAGGGCTTTCTTCCCGGTAAAGTCCACCTGCTTCAAAAATGAATTATCCATTTTCATTGATTGACTCCTTCCTTCATGATTATAGCTTTGACGTCACGGTCACGTCCTTTGCGACCGTCTCCAGTATCTTCACCGCGCCGATCAGCATCTTGAAGCGCTCGTCCCTGGTCTGGCCGTGGTAATAGCGATAATAGATCTGCTGCGCGATGACCGCGAGCCTGAACACCCCGAAGCAGAAGTAAAAATCGAAATCATTAATCGTGCGCCCCATGATTTTTCCGTACAGCTCGACCTGCTCCCTGCGGGTGAGCATCCCCTCGACATTGGTCGCCATCATCCTGACCAGCTGTACCGCGGGCGGATCGTCCTTCTCGACCCAGTAGGCCAGCGAGTTCCCGAGGTCCATCAGAGGATCTCCGATGGTCGCCATCTCCCAGTCAAGAATCCCGACGATCTCGAGCGGCCTGTCCGGGTGGAGGACAACGTTATCGTACTTATAATCGTTGTGAATGACGCAGGGAACATCTGTATCGGCCGGCATTTTTTCAGTGAGCCACTTCATGATCTCCTCGTAATCCGGGGCATCCGGTGTGCGCGCGTCCCGGTACCTGCCGATCCAGCCATCCACCTGACGCTTCACGTACCCCTCAGGCTTTCCGAAATCCCCAAGGCCCGCCTTGATATAGTCAATGGAATGAAGCTCGCACAGGACTTTTATCAGGTTTTCGGAAAGCGTGCGCGCGTCTTCTTTCGAAAGGACCAATCCCTCCGGCAGGCTCCTCCGTATAATGAGGCCGTGTATCCGCTCCATCACGTAGAACGGACACCCCATAACGTCCGGGTCTTCCGTATACGCCAGCGGCTCCGGGCAGTACCTGAACACTGGCTTCAGTGCCTTGAGTATCCTGTATTCACGCAGCATGTCGTGGCCCGATTTCGGCTTTTTCCCGAACGGGGGCCTTCTGAGTATCATCTCGCGGTTCCCCGCCTTTATCAGATACGTGAGATTGGAAAAACCGCTGGGAAACTGCTTGACCGAGAGTTCCCCTTCCAGGCCCGGGATCGTATCCTTCAAATACGTTCCCACCTTGACAAGATCGAGCTCTTCACCGCTCCGTATATCTATCGGTTCGTCTTTTCGTGCCATTGTTTCCTCCTCTGCACATGAAAGCGCCGGCGCTTATTGCGGGGCGCTGCCCGCTTGCTGATTGTTGATTATATATGATTCAACCACGCGTATGACAAACTTCGCGTATTCCTCGACGGATATGTTCCGCTGCGCATACTTCCACTGCTTGAGATACCAGTCCTGCATCATGGCCTTGATTATCGATCCCATCAAGGGCACATTGTCAAGAACGAACGTCCCGCTCTTCACGCCCTCTTCGAGAATGTCGGTAATGAAGCGCTCTGTCATGAGCTCGCTCTTCACCGAAATGTTCCGGTATTTTTCGTTCAGGTTCTTCGTCTCCATGAAAAAAAAATAAAACCAGCCCTTCATCATTTCGCTCAGGTACAGGTGTGCGCGTATCGCGTCCCGGAGCTTCTCGCGTATTTCTTTGCCGGAGCCGATATACTCGGTCAGTATCCTCTCCACGGCAATCTGGCCCTGGCGCTGGATCATGCCGAGAAGCTCGTCCTTGCTTGAAAAATAGGTATAGAGCGCGCCCATCGAAAGGCCCGACTGGCCGGAGAGGTCGCGCAGGCTCATTGCGTCGAAGCCCTTTTTAAAGCTCAGCTTCAGGGTGGCGTTGACGATGGCGGCCAGGTTCTTCACAGCCGTATCCTCTTTCTTGATCCTGAACTGGGAACGGTTCTCCCGGTAAAAATCGCGGCAGAGGTCTTCCACCGTCACCATCACCCGCTTGCTGAAGTCTTTGAAGGTCACTGCTTCTTCCCCTTTTTCGCGGCCTCATCGTACCGGCGAAGGGTCCTCGTTGCAAATGACGTTTTATGCACCTCGTCCGCTCCGTCGTAGATGCGGGCCGCGCGCTCGTGGCGGTAGAAATACGCCAGGATCGTATCGTCGGTCATGCCGAGGCCGCCGTGCACCTGGAGGGCGCGGTCGACAACCGCATTCATGGTGTTGGCCACCACCCACTTGATGACGGAGACGTCGTCCCGCGCCTCCTTTGCGCCCACGGTGTCGATGCGCCAGGCCGCGTAAAGCGTCATGAGTCGCGCCGCCTGTATCTCCGCCGCCGATTCCGCGACCCAGTTCTGCACGGTCTGACGTGTCGCCAGGGTCTTGCCGCCCGGCGCGATTATGCGCTCGTTCGCCCGGTTGCACAGCAGATCGAACGACCGTTTACAGATCCCGAGCCACCGCATGCAGTGGTGAATCCGCCCCGGCCCGAGCCGGTCCTGCGCGATGATAAATCCGTGTCCCTCGGGACCAAGCAGGTTCTTCTGCGGCACGCGGCAGTTCTGGAAAAGGATCTCGCCATGGCTCGCGTAGTCGCTGCCTTCATGGCCCATTACCGGGATGTTCCTCACCAGGTTAAATCCCGGGTTTTCCGTCGGGACGATGATCATGCTTGCCTGCATGTAGGTGGGCGCATCCGGGTTCGTCACCGCCATGACGATACTGAACTTCGACCCGTCCGCGGCCGTGCTGTACCACTTGTGGCCGTTGATAACGTAATCATCGCCGTCCTTGACCGCCGTAGTCTCGAGCATCACCGGGTTCGACCCCGGCATGTCCACTTCGGTCATTGAAAAGCAGCTCCTGATTGTGCCGGCCGCGAGCGGCTTCAGGTACTGCTCCTTCTGCTCCTTTGTTCCGTGCATGTGAAGGATTTCGATGTTCCCGGCGTCCGGCGCCTGGCACCCGAACACGTAATGCCCGAGCGGTGTGCGTCCCAGGGCCTCGGACACGAGCCCGTGCTCCAGCATGGTGAGGCCCATCCCGCCCAGATCTTTCGGGTGGTTCGGCCCCCACAGCTCCATCTGCCGCACCATCTTCCGCTTTTCTTCGAGGACTGGGACCATGTCCCTGAATTCAGTGGTCACGAATTCGGGTTCCATAGGAATCAGCTCTTTATCGATAAATTCGTTGATCATCCCCAGGACGGTCTTCATTTTTTCTGATATGGTGAAATCCATGGTATCCTCCTGAATAATTATTATCTATAGGTAATCAGCTTCTCGTCATTCTCGCGCTCGAGATGCGGATATTCATTGAAGGTAAAAAGCATGATACGGTCCGTGGTGCTCTTGAACCTGGTGATGGATGAATTCACTATCTGCTCCGCCACGCGCATGGTGTCGTCGTTGGACAGGTTCAGGGTGCGCCTGACCGCGACCGATATGCTCCCGCCCGAGGTAAAGACCGCCACGTTTTTTCCAGCTCCGTCGCGCGCGAGTATCTCGTCGATGGCCCTGTTCACGCCAGCGGTAAAATCATTCCAGGACACAAGGCCCGATTGGTCATACCTGCCGGAGGCCCACATGGACATGAGGGCCTCGAACACCTTCTGGAAGGATCGACGGTCAGTCATGAGCCTGCCGATATGTTCCTTGAGGGAAGGATTCGCTTCCACGGCTATTGGTCCGAGCGCACGGAATATATTCTCGGTTGGATATTCGTCTAGTCCTTCCATCCTGCAAACCTCTGGAACCTGCTCCCCCTTTTCCCCGAGCAATTTTAGCAATTCATCCGCTGTTTTACGCTGGCGCTCGAGCGTGCCGGTGTACACAGCGTCGAAGCACCCCTTTTTTTCCGCCAGGTACCGGGCAAGGAGCTTTGACTGACGAACTCCTGTTTCCGAAAGCTCGTCGTAATTGTCCTTGCCGAATGACGCCTGGCCATGACGCAGAAAGAATATCGTGCTCATTGTTTCCTCTCATATGGCACGGTACTGAAACGCACAATTCTGTCAAGAAAAAATCGAGCGAACGTTCGCTTTTTTTCTTGACACCCTGACTTCCCTCTTGATATTATACTCCCATGAAGATACTGGTATGCCTGAAGCAGGTTCCAGACCCGGAAGCAAACATCGAAATTGACAGCACACGCGGCTGGATCTGCGAGAGTGACGGGATTGCCTATCGTATGAACCTGTACGATGAGTACGCCCTTGAAGAAGCGGTCCTCATACGCGAATCCCTCGGTGATGCCTCGGTTGACGTGATATCGGTAGGGTCCGAACGGGCGGCCGCGGTTCTTAAAAAAGGGATTGAAAAGGGCGCCACCAATGGCATCCACATAATTCTTGATAGGGATCGCTATCGTTCACCCGGTCTTATCGCCAGGCTCATCGCGGATTACGCCCGGGACAGGGGCTATGACCTTATCCTTGCGGGCGTGATGGCTGAAGACGACATGCAGTGTCAGGTGGGCCCCCTTATCGCCTCATACCTCGGCCTGCCCTGCGCGGTTTCGGTTGTCAGGGAAAAAATTGGTGACAACAGATCGGAAATAGACGTTGATTGCGAGCTTGAAGGGGGAGTGAACGAGACCCTTATCCTTCCTCTCCCCTGCCTGCTCACAATCCAGTCCGGCATCAACCGTCCGCGCTATCCTTCTCTTTCCAATGTGCTGCGCGCAAAAGAGCAGGCGCTGACCATGCTGTCCGCCGGTACCGTCCTGTCTGGTCAGGTTGAAACGGTTGTATCCATTTGCTATCCGGAATCCGCGGTCAAGGGCACGATAATTAAAGGAACGCCGGAGCAGAAGGCGGAGAAGCTCCTGGATATTCTGCATGAAAAATCACTTTTATAAAAGGAAATGCGCGCCTGATGCTCATACTCATTGATACCATAAACAACACGACGGCCGATTCGATATTCGAGCTGATCAGCTTTGCAGAAATGCTTGCCGGCACAGAGCAATCGCGAATACGGGTAATCATCGCCGGAGAGAACGTCGCCGATATCTCGCGCAAAGCCGCCCGGTTCGGCCATGACGTTATCGCGCTCGAACACCCCGACCTGCGCTTTCCAAATCCCGATTTTTTTGCTGACGAAGCAATACGGCTAGTTGATGAAATCAAACCCCGCTATGTTATAATCCAGCACACAATGCGGGGATGCCAGATAGCCTCCCGTATCTCTGCAGCGGGAGGCTTCCCCTGCATCACCGGGGTGGAATCTTTCATACACGACGGAGACAGCGTTGTATTTTGCAAGTCGATAATCAATGGGAAAATCACCGTTGGACTTGTCCCCGGAGGAGAGCGGGCCGCGTTCACGGTGCTTCCCGGCGCGTTTCGGGTGCCGGACATCACAGCCGGACACCGTGTGCCCGGACAGGTGCTTCACCGCACACCCGCCGGCGGCCCTTCTCATTGCAGACCGCTCGGTATCCGGGAATCAGCGGGCGGGGAGGTGAGGCTGGAGGAATCGGATGTCATCATCGCCGCCGGCAGGGGTATCGGAACGAAAGAGAATCTTGACCTCATCCGCGCCGTTGCCAGGCTTTTTCCCAATGCCGCGGTCGGCGCCTCGCGCACCGTCGTTGACCAGAAATGGCTGCCGTACGCCCATCAGATCGGAGTCACCGGCAGGACCGTTGCGCCGAAGCTCTACATGGCCTGCGGCATATCTGGCGCGCAGCAGCATATTGCAGGCATGAAGGGATCGCAGACTGTCGTGGCCGTCAATAAAGACCCGCATGCCGCGATATTCTCTATAGCCGATTATATAATCGTGGAGGACCTGACTGTTTTTCTTCCTCTCCTGATAGAAAAGCACGCTAAAAAAAGATAATCAACCCTGCTAAGCAGAGAGGACTGCCCTGACGAGTGGATGGTCCGCCCGTTATTTGACCCTGTTTGCATGGCCGGAATATCAGGTAAAGCAACCATAGGTGACGCAACAACCTATACGTATAAGACCGGATGCGAATAAGCTTATTCAAATTTTTTCGCTATCACAAAGGTCACGTCGTCATCGCACCGGTATTGCTTCAGTTCCTCCATTATCCTGCTTTTTATCTGTTCCGGTTGAAGCATGCCGGTTTCCGCCAGGATATGAGCCAGACGCTCCTGCCCGAACATTTCCGATGAATTATCATGGCGCGTTTCGCCGCCTTCAATTTTCCACGCCTCGGTAATGCCGTCCGTATACACCAGGATCACGTCTCCCGGTCCGACAGAAAGAGTATCGTTCTCCATCATGCCGGATACGTTGTCCACGAGCCCGATCCACATGCCCCGCGTCTCCACCATGTCCACGCGCTTTGTCTTAGCGCGATACACCATGATGTCCTGGTGGAGCCCGGAAAAGAAGAACATCTCCTTCTGATGCAGCGCCATAACGGTGATCGTCATGTACTTGTCCTCTCCGAGTCTGCTGATATTGTCAGCTATCGTGCGGTTGATCAGCGTCAGGAGCTGCGCGGGGTTCATATCGGGATTCTGGTCCAGGGCGACATGTATGGACGTCTGCACCATCATCATGACAAGTCCGGCCGACACACCGTGGCCCGATACATCTCCCACGACCACCCAGTCGCCTCCGTCGACGTTTATTATGTCGTAATAGTCACCGCCAACCTCGCCCGCCGGCTCCATGTGAGCGGCGATTTCGTATCCAGCGATGGCGGGCCTGCGGGGAAGCAGGACCGTCTGGATCTTCTTGGCAAGCTGCATCTCCCCCCAGAGCGCGTCCTTTGTCTCGGAAAGCCGCTGGTTCATCGCCTCAAGCTCCTCCATGGCTGACTGCAATTCTTCGGTACGCTCCCGTACCCGCTGCTCGAGATTCACGTTCAGGTCCTCCACCCGTTCATGGAGATCGACGAACTTGTTCAGGAGCAGGTAGGCCATCGACAGGACGATGAGCAGGTACACGTATTCGAGCACATAGATGAACGGGTAGACTCCCGCTCCCACGAGCACATCATTCGCCGCGGCGAAGAAAAAAATGATGAAGGAGACCATCACGGGCCGCACGATGCGATGTCCCTGCCGGAAATTTATGATAAGGCGGGCAAGTATCCAGACGAAGCCGGCCATCATGACCACATACTGGACCGTGCAGAGCAGCCCCGGCTCCACCTCGTTATACGTGACGTCGATAAAATCCCAGAGCTGGATGCGCCTGGGCAGGGGCTTTGCCAGGGAAAAGGTCAGCTCCCCCGACACGGAAAGCATCAGGACAAACAGGAGGGCGGCAATCGCCCCGAACACCTGATAGACACGCCTGAATTTTAGGTCGGTGATATGGTAGGCAAACCAGAGTATCGATATGCTGAACAGGTCGAGGCTGGCGAACTGGAAACGCTGCCAGAACATGCCCTCCGCCGGCGAGCCCGCGTTGTAGAGCCCGACGCAGAATATATCATACAGTGCGATCGATATGCTGAGCATTGAAAACGCGAGATTTTCAATCTCCTTGCGCCGGCGGATGAAGATCCATAGATAGTATATTCCTACATACAGGCAGACCGCGGCCATCATGGCAACAGGAACCGATACTCTGTTCATAGCGATGTTCCCTCCTCGCATGAAAATGCATAATACAATTTCGGAAAGCTTTTCGGTTACTGGATATCAGAGCAATCTTTTTCCCATCTACCCTTGAAGAATTACAATAAGCATCCCATCCTGATTTTGCAATGATTTATTATTAAAAATGACAATATTCCGCTTCAATACCGGCTCTGCCGTTCTTATCATACGCTCTTCCAATGACGCAAGAGAAAAATTTCTTGCAATATCATTGCGCCGTACCAACCATGCTTCAGTATTGACGGAACCCGCGTGGGAACAATGCCATGAAACACAACAGAATTACCATATATGACACAACCCTCAGGGACGGCGCCCAGACCGTGGGGATATCCTTTTCCCTCCACGACAAGCTGCTCATTGCCGGCGCTCTGGACCGTCTTAATGTCGATTATATTGAAGGCGGCTGGCCCGGCTCAAATCCCAAGGACGACCAGTTTTTCAAAGAGATACGAAAGGTTCGGCTGCGCCATTCAAAAATCGTCGCGTTCGGCTCAACCAAGCGAAAAAACGTCTCCTGTAAAAACGATCCATTCATTCAGGCACTGATTGCATCGCGCGCCCGGATCATCACCATTGTGGCCAAAACCTGGGACTTCCACGTCACCAGCGCCCTTAACATAACCCTGAAGGACAACCTCAGGCTGATCTATGACACCATCGCCTATCTCAAGGACAGGGGCCTCCATGTTTTCCTTGACGCCGAGCATTTCTTTGACGGGTTCAAGTCGAATGAAGAGTATTCCTTCGAGGTCATCAGGAAGTCCCGGGATGCCGGCGCTGACATGATCGTATTCTGCGACACGAACGGTGGAGCCATGCCGAATGAAGCGCAAGAAATTACTGCCAGGGTCGTCCGTGAGAACCTGCTTCCCATCGGCGTCCATTTTCACAACGACGCCGGCCTGGCGATCGCCAATTCACTCGCAAGCGTTGCTGCAGGCGCCATATCAGTGCAGGGGACGGCAAACGGGTACGGCGAACGGTGCGGCAACACCAACCTGATGACCCTCATTCCCAACCTGGTTCTCAAGATGAGGCGTCGGTGCGCCGCTGAGCGTTCGCTTATCCATCTGACTGAGATGAGCAGGTATATCAGCGAAACCGCGAATCTCGCTCATGACGAGCGGGCGCCTTACGTCGGGGACAACTCTTTCGCCCACAAGGGCGGCGTACACGTTTCCGGGCTGCAGAAGGACACGCGGACTTACGAGCACGTTAACCCCGAAACGGTGGGCAACCGGCGCAAGGTTCTCGTTTCAGAGCTTTCGGGAAAGAGCAATATTCTGTTCAAAGCAAAGGAAATGGGGATCGAACTGAAAAACAGGGTAACACTTCCGGCCGAATTGCTACAGAAGATCAAGAAGCTTGAAGATCAGGGTTTCCAGTTCGAAGCCGCGGAAGGGTCCTTCGAGCTCCTGATACGCGAAGCCACGGGCGATTACCGGCCCTTTTTTAAGCTGAAGGGGTTTCGCGTCATCAGCGAGATGGAAGGCACAAAAAAGCTCATGTGCGAAGCGACCATTAAGGTCGAGGTGGACGGGAAGATCGAGCATACCGCGGCCGTCGGATACGGGCCGGTCGAGGCCCTGGACAATGCGCTCCGCAAGGCACTGGAAAAATTTTATCCCGAGATCAAGGAGATACATCTCTCTGATTACAAAGTACGCGTCTTGAATGAAAAAAGTGGAACAGCCGCCGCCGTCCGTGTGCTTATCGACCAGCGGAGAAAAACCGAGCATTGGGGGACGGTCGGCGTATCAACCGATATCATCGAGGCCTCATGGCAGGCGCTGGTCGACGGGATTGAGTACATGCTCCTGAAAAACAAAAAATAGTTCACCGTACCATATCGATCCATACAATAAAAAAATCTTGCAATTATAACCGAATCGGATAAATAGGGAAGAAGAGAACGAACATGCACCGCCCATTCGCGTCACGGGTATCAAAAAAATATACTATGCAAATGGCCTAACATATGAAACATTCCAAAATATTTTTCGTACTATGCCTGCCCATTCTGATGTCCGTCATGCCCGCGTATTCATGGGAACCCTATGACGGAATTATCGCGGTCGTCAATGACATATCCATAATTGAAAGCGAGATAGATAACAAGTTCAACCAGCTTTTGAAATTTAAAAACATACCGCGGAGAAAATACTCCGCTGAAAAGAGCAAGATACTCGACAAGTTTATCGAGGACGCGCTGGTCATGGAAGCCGCCAGTGAGGAAGCAATAGTGGTCGGGGATCGCCGTGTTATCAACCAGATAGAAGAAATGATGAAGCAGTTCTTCTCGGCACAGATCCAGGACAATAAAAAGCTCGACAAGCTTGTGAAGAAGCTGTCCGGCCGGCTTGAAAAGAAGATCAATGATGAGCCATTACTCGAGGACAAGGAGCTTGACGCCCGGATTGACTCGTTCACGAAATTCATGGAGAATCGCTTCCATATCAGTTTTCAGGAGTATTTTGAGGAGATCCGCTCCCAGATAATGCGGGAACAGGTCATGTCGATCGCGATCGGCGTATCTCCGCCCTCAAAGGAAGAGGCCATGGACTGGTACAGAAAAAACAAGAACAGGCTCGGGGATGAGGTATGGGTCAAACACATTTTGATCAGGCCCGAGGGCTCCTCTTTCACTGCCGAACGCGACGCCAATCAGAAGTTGACTGAGCTTCGAAACAGAATCAACGCCGGCGAATCCTTTGATAAAGTGGCGCGCACGTATTCCCAGGACTCCGGATCCGCGGCCAGGGGGGGGGATCTCGGATGGCAGATGCTCGCGGAGATGGACCCCTACTTCGCCGGATTCGTGAACAATCTCCGCATCGCGGGTCAGCTTTCGACCCCATTCAAGTCAAGCCAGGGCTATCATATCGTAAAACTTATGGGACGGCGGCAGATCACCTTCGAAAAAGTTGAGCGTCTCATCATGTTCAAGCTTTATAATGAGAACATGTCCGAACAATTCAAGAAATGGGTCAACAGGAGAAAGAAGGAATCCGAAATACAGATTTTCATGAAAAATTATATGGAGACCTGATTGAAGGATACGGCGGGGCAACTGTTGAAAATTGATATTCTGATCTACATCGACGAGGGAGTCTCTGAAGACGACCTCTTTTTTGCCGACACCTATCTTCCTGACAGTTTCGATAAACGATGTCGCTCCATTGAAAATGCCGGCACCATCTTCTTTTCTGTTCCTGTCCAGTATAGTGGCAGGCTGAGTGGATCCAGCTCCTGCCTTGTGCGATCCGGTCCTGATGATGTCGATTTCTGGAAAAACCTTTTCGCCCGTACCGGGTCTTCACATCTCTGTAAAATCCGCGCCGACGCTCCGTTCATGGATCTTTCAATTATAAATGAGATGATGGACCTTCACCTCGCATATCTTGCCGAGTTCACCTACTCTGAGAACCTGCCCGCCGGCTTATCCTGCGAAATTGTATCAAAAGAACTCGTTGATGCGATACCGGTCTTTGACCAGAAGACGCTGCCCCTGTCACAGGTGATTAAGTCTAACATCAACAATTTCGATATAGAAATATATTACAGGGATCCTGACATCAGGGACAAGCGGCTTTCATTCCTCTCCTCCCGGAAGCGCGATGCCCGTATCATGGAAAACATCTACCGAGCCGGCAATGCGGTCCCGCCGTATGAAAAATTGAAAGAGATAATTGAACGCAATCCGGAAGTGCTCTATGTCGGTCCTTCCTATCTGGAAATTGAACTCACGGGTGAATGCGACTGCGACTGTCTGTTCTGTTACCGCAAGACCCTGACAAAAACGAATGGCGTGATGGATGTTTCGCTGTATGAGCGCATCCTCGGGCAGATGCGTTCTTTCAGCCTTCCCTATACCGTGTGCTTTGGCGGTTCCGGGGAACCGCTCATGCATCCCCATTTCTATGAAATTCTGGTCATGACACAGAACGAGCCCCTTGTAGAATCGATTATCATTGAAACAAACGGCATCTATTGCGATACGAACTATTGTACCGCTATCGCGGAGAAAGCGACCAAGGCCAGGACAATCGTGAACATGAACGGGATGAACCGCGAGACCTACGAACAGCTCCATGGCATAGACCGGTTCGAGCTTGTGCAGCGAAACATTGACGCCCTCAGGAATGCGGCTGAAGACCGCCTGCATATACAGATAATGAAGATCAATGAAACGGAGCCCCACCTGGACGCCTTTTATGATTACTGGGAGCAGAAGAAGGTCCCCATCATTCTGCAGAAGCAGAACACCTTTCTGGGGAGGATCCAGGACCGGCGTTATTCCGACCTTTCGCCCCTGGACCGGATTCCCTGCTGGCATCTTCAGCGCGATCTGTACATCACCGCTGACGGAACCATTACATTCTGCAAGCAGGACGTGGACGCCGTTTATGCCTGTGGGAATATTAAAGATGCCTCGCTTGTGGAAATTTGGAAAAGAAGGAAGCAGGCATTCATACAGGAATACGTAAAAGACTATCCGGCGCAACCCGATTGCAAATCCTGCGACGAATGGTATACCTTCAACTTCTAGACAGTTCAACAGGCGGCCCCCCGAACCGTTAATAACATCATGAAACCACAGATCACAGCCATCATTCAGGCGCGCATGGGATCAACCCGGCTCCCCGGCAAGGGAATGATGCCCCTCGCCGGCAGGCCGCTTCTCGGGCATGTTTTTGAGCGTATACAGCTCACCCGGGGCGTGGATCGCGTTGTGCTTGCCACGTGTGGCGGCGACGAAAACAGCGTTATTATCAGCCTGGCAGAATCGATGGGGATCCCGGCGTTTATCGGCCCGGAGGATAACGTGCTGGAGCGCTTCTACCTAGCCGCTCAGGAGTTTGGCGGTGATTATATCATGCGGGTGACAGGCGACAACCCATTCACGGATCCCGATTACGCCGCAATGAGCATCGACGCCATCTTGAAAACAGGATCTGATCTCTGTTATTTTTCAAACCTTCCCCTGGGCACCGGCGTCGGCATGGTTAAACGATCGGCTCTCGATACCGCCTACCGGAAAAGCGATAAGCCCCACCAGCATGAGCACGTAACGCCGTATATCAGGGAGCACCCCGAGGAGTTTAAAATTGAAATCGGTGAAATAGAGATATACAATCCTTTTCCGGAGCTGCGGCTCACCGTTGATACGCCTGAGGATTTTCAACTGGCTGACATTCTCTACCGGCACCTGTATCGCGGTAAGCCTTTTCCGCTCCGGGATGTTATCTCGTTCCTTGAACAGAATCCGGGTATCGCTGCCATTAACAGCAGCATCAAGCAGCGACCCATGACACATTCAAGCAGCCAATGAGACGCGAAATTGTATCAATCGTCACCGGATGGGGGACCCGTTTCGGCGCCGGACATATCCAGAGAATGGCCGCGCTTGTCGATTTTCTCGAACGAAAAAAAAACATGCGTCCCTTCATCATAAATGATACGTGCATCGAGGAACCCCCGCTCTCACTTCCATGCAGGGCCCTGCCGTATATTCAGCCCGGAAGCTCATGCCTTATCAGGGACATGCGGGACTCATCGGTTGAGGAAATGCTCCGCCTCAAGCGATACTGCAGAGTCATCACGATCGACGATTGCGGGCCGGGCCGTGATTTCGCCGACCTTGCCATTGACCTTTTACCGAACCTGAACTATCCGCTGAGATCAAAAAAAGCATTCATTTTCGGCTATAACTTTATCAATTCAATGCAGCTCATCCATAACAGGAGCGTAAAAAGGACCATTGATTGCGCTATTTACACCGGATATAATCCTCCCGCAGACACGGTCGATTTTCTCCTCTCCCTCATACCGGATAATGCCACCTGCGCTCTTCTTTGCGGCGAGAAATCATTTCTCTTCAAGGAAAGGACATTGTCGGACCTGGCCATGCCGTACGCAGAAGCGCTTCTTTCCTCGCGGGTTCTGATTTCCCATTTCGGCATTACCCTTTATGAGGGCCGCGCGGCCGGATGCCGCCTTATTTCACTCAATCCGACAGAATATCATTCAATGCTCGCGGACAAGGCTAAAGATGACCTTGGCGTCATCAACCTGGGCACCAGGGAAGGCCTGGATCCTGATCGGGCACGGCAAACCATAACGGCCGCATGCCTCGAAAACCAGGCGGACAGAATAGATCCTGCGCTTGTTCTGGCCCATATCGAAAAGAGAATGGAGCTGTTTTATTCAAAAATAGCGCCCTATCTTGCAGATGACTGGCCCGTAAAAAAGTGAAAAATGTATTGCAATTATCATCCTATGGACCATCATCGAATAACATATTGAGGAGAAGTCCTATGAAAACACGTATGTTTCAGGCAACCACATTCATCATAACAACCGCGCTTTTCTTGACGAGCTGTTTTATCAAGCAGGGTAATATCAGGACCGTGCATTTTGACGACGGCTCAAAATACGTTGGGGAAGTAAAAGACGGCATGAAGCATGGATACGGAAAAATGAGCTGGCCCAACGGCAATCAGTATGACGGCTATTGGGAATACGACGCGATGCAGGGGAAAGGCGTATTTACCGGAGCCGACGGCAAACGCTACGAAGGCATGTGGGCTAAAAGCAAGCGCAACGGAAATGGAGTGGAGACAGATAAAGACGGGTCCCGCTACGATGGAAACTGGGAGGATAATAAACGAAGCGGACAGGGCACCCTGACAAAAGACAACGGCGAGACCTATACCGGTGAATGGAAAAATGGAGAAAAGAACGGAACCGGCGTGTATACCTGGCCCGATGGATCAAAATATGAAGGAGTATTCAAAGACGGGAAACGGCACGGCCAGGGCGTTATGACCGGCCCGGACGGAACCGTTGAAAAAGGTTTGTTTTTAAATGATGTCTTTGTCGGAAAATAACAGTATATGAAGCGAACCAAGGCATCCCTGCCCGCATGCATTATCGCATCAATATTTTTATTAATTCCGGGAAACCCAGCTCATGCTGACGATATGGCCCGCCGCTTTCAGGCTCGGCTCTTCAGCATCCATGATTTTTCCCTACCCTATCGTCTCTTGAAGCCAAAAAAGTACAACCCTTTACTGAAATACCCGCTCATCCTCTTTCTTCATGGCTCTGACGAGCGCGGTACGGATAACCGCAAACAATTATATGTCGGTCTCAATATATTCGCCGCAGAACAGAATATGGACCGATATCCCTGCTTCATTATCGCGCCGCAGTGCCCCGTTGATATGAAATGGGCGGATGTGGACTGGAAATCCGATCGCCACACCATGCAGGAAAAACCGACAGAGGCGCTCGCCGCTTCGATTGAATTAGCCAGACAACTGCCGAAAGAATTTTCAATTGATGTCTCGCGGGTCTATGTCGCCGGCTACTCAATGGGCGGATTTGGAGCATGGGAGGCAATCCAGCGATGGCCTGATCTTTTCGCCGCCGCGGTCCCGGTGTGCGGCGGCGGCGATGAAACGCAGGCATCCCGTATCGCCATGATACCCATCTGGGCCTTTCATGGCGCGCTCGATCCCCTGGTTAAAGTCGCACGCTCCCGAAATATGATCAACGCCCTCGTGAAAGCGGGCGGATTCCCGCGATATACCGAATACCCGGATATCAATCATTTCTCATGGGGCATGGCATTCAATGATCCCGCCCTGTTCGAGTGGCTCTTCAGGCAAAAAAGATAAAACAGCTTCAGCTTTTCCATTCACCCTCCAGGGAACGCACATGTTATAGATTTTTTTTAATAAAAAATTACTTGTTATTTTCGTAAAACTATATATGCTTGCATCATGAAAATTATCAAGCAAATCGCTCCTTCCGGTAAAAACAGCATGAAAAGCCTCACCATGGAACTTGAATCACTTATTTATACGGTCATCAGCGCGCAGTATCCCGTGAACTGGGACAGCGGTGCAGTAACGCGCTCGCTTTTTTCAGGCATGAAGCAGCTCTTTGACAACAAGATAATCAGGACGCCGGGAAACGCCATACAGACATCATGGCGTATTAAAAGACTGAAAACTGATCCGGAAAAAATTCTTGGAGACATTGCCTTCCTCGTCCAGATTGCATACCATGACGGGCAGGTTGTCCGTGGCGCGGCGCTCCTGGATACTGCACTGAAGGATCCCGGAAAGAACACCTTCTCAAGCCTGAACAAAAACCGGATCAAAAAGCTTACATCGACCGCTTCCCACGCGAGTCTACTGCTGTACGATTATGATCCAATCTGCGGTATGGCTTTCCCCTCAACGGTCGAGTCCATTATCGGCAGCCACCCGCACACCTGGAACAGCTGGATGCCCTACACATACGCGGCAACCGTGCCGGCGGGACTGATGATGTCGATTGACAACAAGACGACGGGACTCTACAAAATATCCCTCCCGCTGTCATATCAGCTCTGCTACCGGTACCTCTATGGACTTGATCTGGACCACTCAGTGGCGTCTCTTGAAACAGCTGCCGGCCTTCGGCCGGACCGCGGCATCATGAAATATCTCATTATGATCTCTATATCGCACGGCGGCGCCGAACCGCTCACTTCCTTCGATTACAACGACAAACTGTATACCGATTTCGAATAAACGATGAGAATATTAATCGCCTATTACACCCAGACTGGCAACACCGAACAAATAGCGCGGACCATACACAAGGGAATCTCCGACGCACATACAGCGACAATATTAAAGAACGATGCGCTCGACACAATATCCTTTGGCAATTTCGATCTTGTTTTTATCGGATCGCCCTGTCATGCAGGGACAATCTCGGAACCTGTGCGTCGAGTGCTCACATCCCTTCCCGATAAGCCGTATTTTCAACTGGCAGGATTTATCACCCATGCTTCAGCCGCATACAGCAAGTCAGATTACGAACAGTGCATGATCTATCTCGATTCGCTCTGTAAAAAAAAGAGGATCACCTATCACGGCTGTTTTGAATGTCAGGGAAAACTTGCTCCACAGCTGCATGATTTTATAAAAAAATCAAAAAAAATCAGTGATGATGAGTGGAACCGCATGGTCGCTGAAATGAACGAGCATCCCGGTGCAGATGACGAGAGAAATGCCATGAATTTTGCTCGGGACGTCATCGCCCGGACCGATACATGAATCTCGCTCGGGATTATGCCCTCGGATCCTCTGACCTCTGCCCCCTCTATTCAAGCTCCTAGAAAAAAATGACTTTACTGAAATTGCCGATACTAAGTAGACTGCACCAAGCCGGATGGAAGGATATAGAATGAACGGTACCGAAACATATACAAAAAGCTGGGTAATGCGTCTCATCATGCTCAATGTTGCGGTTTTTTTCGTGCAGATACTGTTTTCAATGGGCCCCCCAGAAGCCCCGGGGGGATCATTTAGTGAGAATCTTACCATTTATTTCGGGCTGAGCCCGGCACTGGCGCTTGGACGGTATTATATCTGGCAGCTATTCACTTACATGTTCCTCCATGGCGGTTTTTTACATCTTTTTTTAAACATGTATGCATTGCTGATCTTCGGGATACCTGTTGAACAGGCATGGGGCGGCAGGCGATTCCTGATATACTATCTGTTTACCGGAATAGGCGCAGGCATAACCATCCTGACGATCAACACCATACTCGGAGGCATAGACTACCCGATTCCGACTATCGGGGCCTCAGGTGCGGTTTTTGGGCTCCTGCTTGCTTTCGGAATGCTTTTTCCCAACGCGGAAATCCTTCTTTTCTTTATCATTCCCATGAAGGCAAAATTTCTCGTGATCCTCTACGGAAGTATAGAGCTCTATTCACTTATCGCATCCGGAGCCCAGAGCCCGGTCTCTCACGCCGGCCATCTCGGCGGCCTTCTATTCGGTATAATATATTTTCTCATTGTTCGTAAGCGCGGCATCACCTTTAAATCAAAAATTATAAAGGCTCGTCTCAGCCGTGAAATTGACCGCCGCCAGGTAAAAACAGCCCGTAAGGAATCCACGGAAGAGATACTGCTTGAAAATATTTTGAAAAAGATCGAGTCCTCAGGACCCGCCTCGCTTACTGATGACGAATACCAGTACATCAAGTTCAAGGAGATCATGACCCAGGATTCAAAAGACCTCTGCGCCGAGGATGATTTTAATTCTGATGACGACTTTTGCAAAAAATGCCCCAATGTAGAGGCGTGTTTATTGCGGAGAATACTGAAGCTCATGTAACTGTTTTTAATCCGGGAGAAAAATTAATCTTTACAAGTACGCGGCCATTTTCAATATTCAATACCAGCGGATCAGTATTGATCCAGAGGGAGTCCAAGTAATACATTTTTTTATTATTCCGCGCGGGCGCGTGAATAGTTTTACAACTGAATATAACTGATCTAATTTTTTCTAAAAATACCTACACAAGGAGAATCAGTATGACCAAACGAGTGTATTTGTTCGGAGGAGGGTCTTCCGAAGGCAAAGCTGATATGAAAAACCTTCTCGGCGGCAAAGGAGCCAATCTCGCTGAAATGTCAAATCTTGGTATCCCCGTTCCGGCCGGGTTTACCATAACAACTGATGTATGTACTGAATTCTATAAAAACAACAGAAAGTACCCTCCGGGTCTGACCGATGAAGTCAGAAACGCAATGAAAAAAGTGGAACAGATCATGGGAGCGAAATTCGGCGATGTCAGCAATCCTCTGCTGGTATCGGTCCGCTCCGGAGCCCGGGCTTCAATGCCCGGCATGATGGACACGGTACTCAATCTCGGACTGAACGATAAAACAATCCAGGGTATTATAAAAAAATCTGGTAACGAGCGCTTCGGCTGGGATTCATACCGGCGTTTTATAGCCATGTACGGAGACGTGGTCATGGGGCTCAAGCCTGAATCCAAGGATGAGCACGACCCGTTCGAAGAAGTGATGGATAACCTCAAGAAAAAGCGTAAAATAAAGATGGACCTTGACCTCACGGTTGACGATCTGAAGGAGCTGGTCGCCCAGTTCAAGGCGCTTATCAAGAAAAAACTGAAAAAGGACTTCCCTTCCGATCCCTACGAGCAACTCTGGGGAGCGATCGGCGCCGTTTTCGGATCATGGATGAACGAACGCGCGATTCTGTACCGCAAGATGAACGGCATTGAGGACAGCTGGGGGACCGCCGTTAACATCCAGGCTATGGTCTTCGGGAACATGGGCGAAGACTGCGCCACCGGCGTCGCCTTCACGCGCGATCCGTCGACCGGGGACAACCGCTTCTACGGTGAATACCTGATCAACGCTCAGGGAGAAGACGTCGTTGCCGGGATCAGGACACCGCAGCAGGTAACGGTTGTCGGGTCAAAAAAATGGGCGAAGGAGAACAAGATATCCGAAGGCGATCGAAAGAAGAAATATCCATCTCTTGAAGAGTATATGCCGAAAGCCTACCGCCAGCTCGATGATATTTACAACAAGCTCGAAAAGCACTACCGCGACATGCAGGATATTGAATTCACCATCCAGAACCAGAAGCTCTGGATGCTTCAGACCAGGAATGGCAAGCGTACCGCAGCAGCCGCGGTTAAAATTGCGGTGGATATGGTCAAGCAGGGTCTCATTACAAAGAATGAGGCCATCATGCGGATCGATCCCGCTTCGCTTGACCAGCTCCTGCACCCGACGCTCGATCCGAAAGCGAAACGCACCGTTATCACCCGCGGTCTTCCCGCATCACCCGGCGCCGGCGTGGGCAGAGTTGTCTTTAATGCTGACGATGCCGAGGCATGGAACGCCAGAGGGGAAAAGGTAGTGCTGGTGCGGGTCGAAACATCACCTGAAGACCTGAAAGGGATGTCAGCCGCGCAGGGCATTCTGACCGCACGCGGCGGCATGACGTCACACGCGGCAGTCGTTGCGCGCGGCATGGGGAAATGCTGCGTTTCCGGCTGCAGCGAGCTTGAAGTCGACTACAAGAAACGAATATTCAAGATCAAGAACCTTACCGTCAAGCAGGGTGATTACATCTCCCTCGACGGCTCATCCGGCGAAGTGATGCTCGGCAAGGTCCCGACAATTGACGCGCAGCTCTCCGGGAATTTCGGGACCATCATGAAATGGGCGGACGAATCCCGCAAGCTTGGCGTACGCACGAATGCCGACACTCCTCACGATGCCGAGGTCGCCCGTAATTTCGGCGCCGAGGGCATCGGTCTCTGCCGCACAGAGCACATGTTTTTCGAAGGCGACCGGATAAAGGCCATGCGTGAAATGATCCTGGCAAACGATCTCGCAGGCAGGAAGAAGGCCCTCGCGAAACTCCTCGCTATGCAGAGAAAAGATTTCTACGGCATCCTCAAGGCCATGAAGGGCTTCGGTGTCACCATACGCCTTCTTGATCCGCCCCTCCATGAATTCGTTCCGCATGAGGAAAAGAACCAGAAAGAGATGGCGCGCCAGCTGAAGATACCGGTGAGTGAAATAAAGGCCAAGGTTGAATCGCTCCACGAATTCAATCCGATGCTGGGCCATCGTGGATGCCGGCTCGGCATTACCTATCCGGAAATAACTGAAATGCAGGCCCGGGCGATTTTCGAGGCCGCATGTCAGCTCAAAAAGGAAGGAGTCAACGTAAAGCCCGAGGTAATGGTTCCGCTCGTTGGCCACGTTAACGAGCTGAAAATGCAAAAGAATATAATAATTGAAACAGCCGAAAAGGTCATGAGGGAGAAAAAGGTTAAGGTCGACTATCTGGTCGGTACGATGATCGAAGTTCCACGCGCCGCGGTGACCGCCGATCTGATCGCGGGCGAGGCGCAGTTCTTCTCCTTCGGAACAAACGACCTCACCCAGATGACATTCGGATTCAGCCGTGACGACGCCGGCAAATTCCTCCCGGAGTATGTCGAGAAAAAGATACTGCCCGTCGATCCTTTCCGCGTGCTTGACCGCGACGGCGTGGGCCAGCTTGTAAAATCAGCGGTAGAGAAAGGCAGAAAAACACGAAAGGATCTCAAGGTAGGTATCTGCGGCGAGCACGGCGGAGAGCCCAGCTCGGTGGAATTCTGCCATCTCGTAGGGCTGAACTACGTCAGCTGTTCACCGTACCGCGTGCCGATCGCCCGACTGGCGGCCGCCCAGGCCGCGATCAAGGGCAATGCGAACGTCAGGGTGTCCTCGACCGCATAACGCGGTTGAGGACCGCTTAACACTTCGAACAAAGGGAGGGGACACATGAAAACATGTTGTCTGTTCATTGGTTTGATACTTTTCTCCGGAACATCGCTCGTCGCGTCCTACAAGGAGGCCCTCAAGCTCTTTGAAAAAAAGGAGTACCGGACATCATTGAACATGATCGCCGATGAGCTTGTGATTGCCGACGATTTCAAACCCGAATCACCCAACTACGAGCTCCGTTTACTGGCCGCCCACAACCACTGGAAGCTGGGCAGCACGAGTTCCGCCATCTCCCATTTTACCCGCTGTATTGAAATAAAAAAAGCGGATATCGCCGCTTATATTGATCTGTCATTGCTTCAGCTCGAGCTTAAAAAATACGCTGATGCGGACAATACCGCTCGCAGGGGTCTTCAGATTCAAAAATCATCCATGCTCTATTATATTCTGGGTGTTTCTTCAATGAGAAGGGGAAACTACTGGCGGGCCAAAGAGATGCTGGAAAAAGCGAACTCTATCGACCCCGATCTCTATTATTCATATAATGCACTCGGCATTACCCTCATGAAGCTGAAAAAATACAGCGAGGCCAATACCGCCTTTTCCGCAGCCAATGCCATAAAACCGAAGTCCGCGGAAATAATCAACAACCTCGGCATGAGCTATGAAAAGCTGGGTAAAAACAAAGAGGCATATGAATGGTACCAGAAAGCGGCTTCCCTCAGTACGCAGAACAGCACTGTCGCCGCTAATCTTGAAAGGGTCAGGGCGAAGCTGGATAATTAATCGAGCTTTTCAAGCGCCTCTTTGAATTTCGGTATCGATCGTTTAATAACGTCCTCGGGAACGCAATACGCCATCCTGAAGTAGCCGGGACCGCCGAATCCGGATCCCGGCACCGCGAGAATATTGAACTTCAGCAGATGCTGTACGAACTTCACATCATCGTCAATCGGCGATTTGCAAAATATATAAAAGGCCCCCTCCGGCATAGGGAAGGTGTATCCTGCTCCTTTCAGGCCATCCGCAAGCAGATCGCGCCTCCTCCGGTAGGGTGTGACATCCACCGACACATCGGTAAGCTCTCCCACGATCCTCTGCATAAGCGCCGGCGCGTTTACGTACCCGAGTATTCTGTTGCACAGAATCATACCCGCCATAAGCTGGTCAATTGAATCGCATGACGGGTTCGCCGCAATATACCCGATCCGCTCGCCTGGTATTGAAAGCGACTTCGAGTATGAATTTACGACTATCGACTGGCTATAATGCCTGAGAATACTCGGGACTTCAATATCGTTGTACACGATCTCTTTGTACGGTTCATCGGAGACGAGGTAAATTATATGTCCCTTCCCCCGATAGTCCTCAAGCATACGTGACAGCTCCTCGATCTGTTGATCGGCATACACCCTTCCTGTTGGATTGTTCGGTGAATTGATAAGAACCGCCTTTGTTTTTGCCGTGATCGCCTTTTTTATATTGTCGATATTGAGTGAAAAGTCAGGGTTGCTCTCTGCAAGCCTGATCACCCCATGATGGTTGGCAATATAGAAATTATACTCCATGAAATAGGGTTTTGTGACGATGACCTCGTCTCCGTGATCGAGCAGCGTTTTGAGGACAACGTTAAGCCCGCCGGCAGCGCCGCAGGTCATTATTATGGTATCCGCAGATATGGAAACGCCGTGCTCCCGTGATACTTTGGCGGCAATTGCCTTCAGGACATGCGGATACCCCGCATTCGGCATATAGCCATGCGCACCCTGTACGGTTTCACCGGAGAACTTTTTCAGAACATCGAAAAACTTTGCCGGCGGATCAAGATCGGGATTACCCAGGCTGAAATCAAACACATTATCAGCGCCGAACTTGGTTTTCAGGCTTATCCCTTCTTCAAACATCTTTCGTATCCATGACGATTTTTCCATTGATGCACTGATATAGGCTGCTATAGACATATGAGCCCCCTAAAACCTTAACATGGGATATAAATATTCAGCATACGAATGCATTGCGAACATCCTTTTTTACTAATCATGCATCAAGCAATCGCGTCAATAATAAATTTATAATCATGAAAACTCTTGACAGATGGCCTGTACCTCATTAAAAAATAGTATACAGGCGCATACTATCCTCAAGCCGGCGAGGTCATGGCAATGATTTCAATGCTGAAGACGATCCTTTTTCCCGACCGTGAATTATATCCCGGCTCATATGAAGGAGAACTCCATTTCCAGTCATCCAGGATCGTCATTCCGGCCGGGGTCGTGTGCCTGTTCGCCTGGCTCACTTATATTCCGACCGATTCAAAGCTGTTTCCAGATCTTCCCTCACTTATATATCTTCGCTGCGGATTAACCGTTGCTTCCCTTATCGTCATAATCCTGTATTTATTCCCGTTTTTCAAGAAGCGCAGCATGTGGCTATTATGCCTGCTTGGCATCTATCTAGAGATTGCCGTGGGTATAATAACCGGGCTCACAAAGGCGGACCCTGCCTACATGGGTGGATACAACCTTGTGCTTCTTGTCCCCATCGTCGCTCCTATTCGAAAGATATTTATCTGGTTAATAGTTCCGATATCTCTCGCATTTTTTCTCGCTTCCGGCTTTTCCCGCGGAATGACGATTTCAACCTTGCAGGACCAGTATTCGTTTATGAATCTTGCGGTAGCAGCCTGTTTTACCCTCTTTTTCAGCTATCTCCTTGATCGCGTCCGATACCAGAACTGGAAAAAATCCCGGGTCGTTATCGATCAAAAGCTGGACATCCAGGATGAAAAGGACAAGACCGATCATATCATATCCGAGGCCCGCTCCCTGTCAGCCCGACTGACTGAAGCCTCAGCAGTCATTGGTGATTTTTCAAAAAAAATAAGCACAACCATATCCCAGCAATCCGATCTGTTCGAGCAGAGTAAAACTGTCGGGATCGACCTCCTGACCTCCTTTCATGACATCAAGCAGAAAACAAAGCACCAGCTCGATACGACCTCACTCGGCATGGACCTCATTGCCCGTATCAGAAATGAATTCAGGCAAACAGTGGATTCCAGCAAAATCGCGCGGGAAGACGCAAAAAAATTCAGGTCGCTCTCAGACCAGTGCAGCACAAATCTGGATAACACGTCAGCGGTTATCGATCGATTGCGCGAGGAATCGACCCGCATCGAGGAAATTTCAAACACCATCAATGAGATAGCCGACAAGACAAATCTCCTGTCCCTGAATGCATCAATTGAATCGGCCAGGGCGGGCGAGCACGGCAGGGGATTCGCCGTTGTGGCAGACGAAATATCAAAGCTCGCCGATACCAGCATTAAATCCGCAAAAGAAATTGGAGATATCATACGTCTTTCGGTAAGCAGGATACACGACGCATCTGACCGCATAGCCGAAACGTCCGAGACCCTCAAGGGTATAATAGATTTTCTCGACCAGAACAGAAATTTTCTGACCATGCTTGAGGCGCTTATCATGACCGAGGATAAGGACGTCGAGACCCTGATAGGACACATTGAGGGATTTCATACATTCTCCTCTCTGATTGATGATCTTGCTGAAAAAAGCGTAAATGAGGTTGGTCTTTCCCAGGACATTATCGTGAAAATCGACGTGTTTTACTTAAATCTCGCAGACATGTCAGACCGCCTTATGGATATCGCCAACAGTCTGACCGACTATGTGGAGAATTTGAAGAAGACAATCCAGTAGCGCCATGAAGACCGCGGGTATTACCAGAATTCACGACCATCTGTATGAAATCCCGGCGAGCTATAAAAAGGGGATGCGTGTACCCGCGCGTATCTACGCGTCGGAAGCTCTTTTACGGGACATGGATGACGCGGTTCTTGACCAACTCACCAACGTCTGTTTTCTTCCCGGCATTATCAAGCACGCGATATGCATGCCCGATGGCCATTCCGGGTATGGTTTCCCTATTGGCGGCGTTGCAGCGATCGATCCTGAACACGGGGTAATATCCCCCGGCGGTATCGGCTTCGATATAAATTGCGGTGTACGCCTGATGGCCACTTCATTGACTTTTGATGAGGTTAAACCGGTGCTGAAAGACCTGGTGCGCGCGCTTTTCAACCGCGTTCCCTCGGGCGTCGGATCCGATGGTGTTGTACGCTTCAACAAAAACAAGCTTGATGAAGCCATGCTCATGGGGGCGCGCTGGGCTGTTGAAAACGGGTATGGCGATTCTTCCGATCTTGAGTTCATAGAGGAAGGGGGCTGCATGAAGAATGCAGATCCTGACGCGGTTTCAGATCGAGCGCGGGATCGGGGCAGGGAGCAGATAGGCAGCCTGGGTTCCGGAAACCACTACTGCGAGATTCAAGTGGCTGCAAAGGGCAATATTTTCGACGCCGGTCTCGCGCAAAAGTTCGGAATCGATCGCGACAACCAGGTCATGGTCATGATCCACTCGGGCAGCCGCGGCTTCGGACACCAGATAGCAACCGATTATCTTAAAAGGTTTCTTTCCGTTATGCAGAGCAGATACGGTTTGTCCATGCCAGACCGGGAGCTCGCCTGTGCGCCTTTCTCGTCTGAAGACGGCCAGGACTACTACCGAGCCATGAACTGCGCTATCAACTACGCTTTTCTCAACCGGCAGATGATCATGCATACCGTAAAAAATGTATTCTGTGACATCATGAAAAAAAGCCCCTCGGATTGCGGATTTCGTCTGGTGTATGACGTCTGTCATAACACCGCAAAGCTTGAAACTCAGATGATTGATGGAACCGCCCGCCGTGTTCTCATTCACCGCAAAGGCGCGACACGCGCGTTCGCGCCCGGCATGGAAGGTCTCCCCGATCGATACCGTGATACTGGGCAGCCGGTTCTTATCGGCGGAAGCATGGAGACAGGGTCGTATCTCCTTGCCGGGGTTCCCTCTGGCGGGGAATCATTCTATTCCACATGTCATGGCAGCGGCCGAGTCATGTCGCGGCATCAGGCAAGGAGTACGTTCAACGGCAGGGATCTCCAGAAGCAGCTGGAAGACAGGGATATTTATATACTGACCTCGTCGTTTCCCGGGTTGGCTGAAGAAGCTGGCGGCGCATATAAAAATATCGACGCAGTTGTCAAATCAACAGACAAGGCAGGCCTCAGTAAAACAGTCGCTCGACTTATCCCGATAGGGAATATCAAGGGTTAGCTTGATGGCCTACGAGCTTCTTGACAGCATCAGCATGGCCGATATCGCCTATCGCGTTCGCGGAAGCAATCTTGTCGACCTGTTCATCAATGGCGCGTGTGCCCTTATTTCCATAATGCTTGAAAACCCGGAATCGGTGCGTCCGATTGAATCAGTGACCTTCAACGCCGCATCACCCGATCCAGATCTGCTCTATTATGACTTCCTTTCAGAATTCATATTCTTCAAGGACACCCACAGGCTTATCCTTATGCCGGCAACTGTTGAAATATCTCATACGGATCAAGGGTATTCTCTCTCATGCAAAGCAATGGGGGAAAAAATAGACAGATCACGGCATGTCTTCATCGCGGATATCAAGGCAATTACCATGCACAATCTTGCCGTTGCTCTCATGGGCGACGAATGGCGTGCCACGGTCGTTGTGGACGTGTAGCATTATCCTCTGATCTGATTATGGTAGATCCTTCGCAGTTCGTGAAAAAAATAGAGATGCTCAGGCTTGTGATAATCCTGTGTTGTCCATTCCCACGGCTGATATCTTCGCGCGACATAGCGGTATTCATTTTCCAGATACACGCCCTTTCTCAGGTATGCGCGGTGAAAATAATCCTTGCAGGTGGCACGAAATACGTTGGAGAGCGTCAGGTATCCCGGGTCTATATTCAGCATTCGTATTTTCTTTTCAGAAAAGCGCTTCTCAATCCTGTTCGTATACAGCTTTATTTCAACAATATCTTCGCGCCTGATCAGGTTCCTGTATGAAAGAATGACCATGTACCGGGCACGAATCATATCGCTGGATTGCTTTGTTTGCACGAACGGCATCGTCTTTGAACGGAAATCAATCTCCCCGAATTTTTTAAGGAGTATTTTTTCCACAGCCGCAAGAGCCTCTTCCGAACTGAAGATGATTGCGATAAAAAGTTTCGCGCGCTGAGGTATGTTCGGTTCAGACATCAGAATTCCGCTTGTCGATTATAAACTGGCGCATATCTTCCGCAAGGGGTGCCTTTATTAAAATTTTTTTCTGTAACACCGGGTGGTGGAGAAGTATAGACCTGGAATGCAGCGCGCTTCTCCTGAACCCGAGCCTACCCATCAAATCATCGGTAAAACCGTTCTTCACAAACTCCCTGAAGACAGATTCGTCAGGGCCGTACAGCTTGTCTCCCACGATCGGGAACCCTGCATGCTTAAGGTGGACCCGTATCTGATGCTGCCTGCCTGTACGCGGCATTGCCTTCATCAGGCTGACTCCGTTAAATGAAGCGAGCCTGACAAATTCAGTGCATGCCTTTTGCCGCGCTCCTTCAAATGCCGCGCGTTTATGCTCAATGCCGGATGACGCATCACAATCAATAGGCATATCAATCATGAATTCATCATTATCAGGCATTCCATGCACAAGGGCAATGTATTTTTTTTCAATTGCACTGAAATTTTTCTGTATATGGGAAGCGACACGGGCGTCTTTCGCAATAAGAACCACGCCCGAGGTTTCCCTGTCAAGCCGGTGCAGAAGGTGCAGCGTCATAGGATAGCTTTTCCTGAGAAACGATAGGAGTGTGTTATGGTAAAAGATTCCCGCAGGATGGACAGGCAGGTTTCCCGGCTTGTTGATTCCCAGCAGGTATTCGTCTTCATATAGCACTGAAAAATTCTCATTCACATCCGGTTCAGCAGCATCTCTCCCTGCATACGACAGAACATCCCCGGTTTTGATCTTCATGTCAAGCTTTGTCACCACATTTCCGTTGCATGACAGTTTGCCGCGCGAAATCTCTTTTTGCCATTCAGACCTGCTGAGGTAGCTGTAGCGCATTGACAGCAGGCGGTCAATACGCATACGGGAGTATTTTGCCGAAATTTTATAGTCTGTTAAAAATTCCATTGGCACCACATTTCAATACTAGGATCACACATCTGAGGGCCTGGAAAGTCGACACAGCCTGAACCCTGATATCAAGTGACCTGGTTACTATCTTATAACTGCTATACAGTTTCAATACTCTGTTTGGGTGATCGTTGCATAGCACCATCCAGATCATTATGTAATAAATGCACCAGGCTCAAACTTTTCTTATATTTTTTACCCTGATTATGTGCGATCTCATTCTCAATTCTATTGACTTCATGAACCTGAGCAATCTGAAAATCATATGCTATGCAAAACAAATAAAAAATTCAATAATCATTAAAAATATTCTTGTTTTTTTTTGCCTTATTTCAATACATAAATTAAATTATTTACACATTCACATAAAATTAACAGACATAATATGGGTGTAATACATTCCTGAATTAATGCTGTTTAAAATGTGTTAAGATCTGATTAATCAGGAATTAACGAGACAAAACAAAAAATGTTAATTATATTATATAAATAATATAGCCCACACGGGCGGATTTTTTTGGATTCATATAAATATATTATTTAAATTTCAAGGAGGAGGTATAATGAAACAAACAATAGTGGTATTGGGGATGGTTATTGCTGCAATTGCATTAATTGTTTTATTGCCCTTCTGACTTAAAACTGAAATACTTTAAAAATGCAATAGCCAGAAAAAAAAAGAGTGAAACAAAACAACAAGCTTTTTGATTCATCCAGGGGGGAAAGATCCGGTGTGGGAAATAATGTCATAGCCAGGAAGCAATGCAACCAGCAAGATATTATTTCTCATACTGGATAACCTTGCCCTTCACGTGCAGTATTTCTACCATGCCTACAATCCAAATTTGACGCTCTAACCATATCCGGACATCAATCAACGAATCCCCTTTTAGTCCGCTTATTGCGTCATGCACGGCGCGATCATATCTGGCCTGCGGAGTCACCGGGATTATCCAAAAAAGATTAAAACTGCTGCTCATACCCTCCGATTCGCCCAGTATCCTGTAAAGGCTAGATTCAATCTGCCCCGCCTGCGGCTCAATTCCAGCCACCCGCACGCCTTTATACAGACAGCCAGTCATGAAGTGAAAACAGATAATGCCTATGCTTAATTTCACAACAAACAGAGCCGACAAGGAATTCCTTCCAATCACTCTTCTATTTCTATTGCTACTTCGCTGCATTATGCCGACACTCACTATCGTTTAATCTTTGTTCTGGTCTTTCCGCCTTCGCTGTTGCTGTCCCCGCTGCCTTTTTCGAAGCGTATTGCCTCTCCCTGTACAATCACCCTATGCGACGAGACAAAAAAGAACCAGGCTGATTTTTCATAACAGGTGACATTTATGAGGGCGTCACCCCCCTTCTGTTTTAAGGCATCCTGGATCGCACGGTCAATATCCGGTCTACCGATCATCCACAGGCCAAATACTGACCAGACGCGGTCCGATCCCTGAACCGGTCCGTAATTCTCTATTATTTTTTTTTCTTGTACCGGGGTCGATGATGACGTCAGCCCAACCGGCGTGGTTATGCACTGCGTGTTAAGCAGAATCGTGAATACAATCAGCGATAGACTACATACTGACCTGTTCTTCATCATAGTACTCCTTTTCAGAATTTGACTTCGACGCCAAAATTTGGAATAAACGCGATGGTATCGCTGTAAGAACTCCGTTTCGGGTTTTTCCTGTTGAAGTTAAGCTGTTTTACTGACGTGAAGTAAGGGAATCGATAATCCCACCGCTCCGTGACAATAGGACGGTTATTATATACATTGATAATTTCAATATACCAACTCACGTGCCCCCATGAGTATGTCGTTGTATTGCTATATCGCACATCCAGGCGATGGTAGAGAGGGAAATGTCGTGAATTGGTGCGCCCATATACCGGTATATACCTGTACATCCCGGTAGTGGCATGGTATTCCGTGTCTTCCTGGGAATAAACTATCGGCGTATACGGGGTCGATGTATATAACATGAATTTACCGGTAATCATGTGCTTTTTGTATGCATAGCCAAGAATCAGCTTGAAGTTATGATTTTGCTCAAACCCGTAATTCCGCCAGCGGTTACCCCAGATGTCTCCTATTTTATTAAAAACCACGTCATCAAGCGTGGTCGGGAGACCTCCCGAGGAATCGAATGCAACTCCGTAACTTCCTGGATAATGCGGTAATCCGGACCTGAATCTGGATCTCGTATACGTGTAACTCACCCATCCAAAGACCCCGTCCTCTCCTTCCCGGCGATCCATTTCCAGCATGATCTCCGCGCCATAGGCGCGGATTTTTCCAGAACTCATCGTCTGTCTGACATGGCCGTCCGGTCCGATGTGCACGTACTGCTGTGCAAGATCGTTAAACTCATTCCAGTAGCCTTCGACCTGCAGGGTGAAAAGCCCTATTTCCTGCTTTAGTCCAATCACGCGATGGATTGCCCATTCAGGCGGAGCGTATTTTCCGATCTTCGCGTATTGCGGCGATCCGTCAAAATTATTCGGGTTGGTCTGAAAAAAATAGCTATACTTGCCCCCGGCAAGTGAAATCGTTGTCTTGCTGGGAAACTCATAGCTTATCAGGCACCGCGGGTCCCACGTTGCCTGATTTATTCGTCGGAAATAATCGCTCCGGAATCCGGGTACGAAGGTAAACCCCCCATAGGTAAATTTTGTCTCCACATACCCGCCTATTGTGTGGTTCACTATTTTTTCCTTGATAAACACCGGGGTTAAGGCATCACTCGTGACATCCATCGTCAATCCGCGTCCCGAAAACTGCGGTCTCTGTCCGCTCGCGGTAAAATAATATATATTATACTCCGCGCCGCCCCGCAGCTCCAGGTGCTTTTTTATCGCCTCGATTTTGAATTTATCGAGAAACCCGAATATGTAGGGACGTGAGGACAGGCTTATATCTCTCAGCGCAATCGTAACGCCGGGCGCCGGAAAATTGACTTGCACCGAGCTTTCCCTCAGCGACGAATAAAACGTTAATCGATTCCTGAATCGCTCGGACGGCTGATACGTGTAATAGATCCCCTGGCCGTGTGACATCTGGTCCGTATTCACCTTAAGGCCTGTCAGGAGCGGGTCTGATCCGTCGTTGGCCCACTTATTGTTTGAAAGCCGGAAGTAATCCTTGCTTCCCATGCAAAACAGGGTGAGTGAGTGCGCACTGTTGAACGAGTATTTCGCCTTCAGCTGATAATCCCAGTAGTTGGGCACCACGCTCAGGCGCTCTCCGGTGAGCAGCCCGACCAGCGGCAGTATGATAAGGTCGATATAGCTGATCCTTCCAGAAGCAATAATATATCCGCTGGTTTTACGTTCCTTTCTCCCGTATTCAAGCGGCGACCCCATTGCGATCGATCCATCATCATTATTTATGATACAGGTCTGCGCCAGTGCCGAGGCGGATAAAATGGAGAGGTCAGTATATCCGGAGAATTCCTTGACCTCATCGATTGTATTCATGCTTATAACGGCAGATGTAGCCGATCCGAATTCTGCCGGAAAAGCCGACGAGTACAGGTCAATCTCTTCAATAAGATTGCTGTTTATGACTGAATGGAGTCCTCCATAATGGAGCGGGCTGTATATCGGAATATCGTCTATGAGATACCTGATGCCGTGATATTCTCCACCCCGTATAACAATGGGCCCAAACAGGTCACCCCCGGTCCGTATGACACCGGGAAGCGCGGTTATAGCATTCATCGAATCCCCGAAGGTAGCCGGCACCTCCTTGATTTTTTTCAATGACATGGTATGGCGTGAAACAGTTTGAAGGTCGCGCTTCCCGGTAATGGTGATACCGGAAGCCCTTGCACTGAACGGCTCAAGAGGGATGTTCTTTATTGTATTGCCTTGAACTGCGACAGCTGATTTAAATAACTTAAGCCCTTCTGACTTCACCGCAATCGTGTACGTTCCCGGTTTGGGCACTGTAATACGGTATACGCCGGTGTTGCTTATCTCTGACTTTTTTTTCAGCTCAAGTATGAGCACTATACCGGAATTAACCGGTGCCCTTGTCATGGCATCATATACGATTCCCTGAAGGGCAAGCTCAGCATTTTTTTGTCCATACAATCTGTTCTGCTGATTGCTGAAACAATACATGCAGAGCACCGCAGTCAGCAGGCCTGAATATATGCTTTTATTAGGGAATATCATACAATGATGGACTTCAGCAATTAACCAGGAAGATAAAATGCATTCGTACAATTACATTTCACGGTAATTGAGTCAACCTAAAAATTATAAAACCGAATTACATTACAATAATTTATCATATTATTCATTGACAGAGATTCGGCACCCATACATATGCTTGTATTATTATTTTCGCGGGAGGGCATATGAGATATTTAATAATCGGGTCAGGCGGGAGAGAGCATACCATCGCCTGGCGTCTCATGCAAGACAGCAGCGCTGATACTGTTTTTGTCGCTCCAGGTAACGGCGGAACCGATGCGCGGTTTCGTGCCGATATTGAGGTGAATGATTTTCCATCAATTGAGGACTTCTGCATTTCCCATAAAATCGATATGGTTATTGTAGGGCCTGAAGCTCCGCTCGTCAAAGGTATTGTCGACTACCTGAATGATAAAAGAATTCCTGCTTTTGGTCCCTCTAAAAAGGCCGCCATGCTTGAGGGAAGCAAGCTTTTCGCTAAAAACATCATGAAAAAGTATTCAATCCCTACGGTGCGCCACAGGGTCTTTACCGGGAAAGCAGCCCTTCTGGAATACGTCAAGGAGGTTAAAACCTTTCCAATCGTAATCAAACTTGATGGTCTTGCAGCAGGAAAGGGTGTCGGAATCCCTGAGACAAGAGAGGAAGCTGTCGAATTCATACATTCCACTGTTAAGGATGAAACCACTGTTTTTGTCGAGGATTACATCGACGGAGAGGAAGCGTCTGTTTTATGCGTCTCTGACGGAACCCGGATCATTCCTTTTGTTGCAGCCCAGGACCATAAGAGAATCTATGACGGCGACCGCGGTCCCAACACCGGGGGAATGGGCGCCTACGCACCGGCGCCGGTCATGACAGAAGCACGTCTCAAATTCGTGCATCAGAATATTTTACAGAGGACAATCGACGGCATGAAGGAGGAGGGAATACCGTTTAAAGGCATACTCTACGCAGGCGTAATTGTTAAGGGCGATAATATCAATGTTCTCGAATTCAATGTGCGTTTCGGCGATCCGGAGGCGCAGGTCATCATTCCTCTCATTGATGGGAAGCTCGGCGACCTCTTCCAGGCTTCGGTAAACGGCTCCCTCGACCGGATCAGCATATCATTCAAGAACATGCATGCCATTACCGTTGTCATGGCGTCAGGCGGATACCCCGGAGCGTATGAAAAGGGTATGGAGATTTCCGGCCTTGACCTGATAAGCGATAATGTAATTGTGTTCCACGCGGGGACGACAGGATCAAGCGGCAAATACTACACGAACGGCGGCAGGGTGCTAAACGTCACCGCACTCGGCACAACACTCAGGGAAGCGAGCAGCACCGTATACCGCGAAATTGATCATATCAGATTCAACGGAGCGTATTACCGCACCGACATAGGCCACAGGGCATTGGAATAATATCCTTACAATACGCTCCGGTCGATCATCAACCTCAAATCCGCGGGAGGAAAAAAGACATGAAGATACCATTTCTCTTCATCATCATGATCATATCACTGGCTCCGGCCTTTACGGCGGAATCGCCTCAGAAACGCACATCGACCCCGCTGGAGCAACTTGAAGGCATCACGCATTACGGCATGCCGATTGAAGAGATAAGGAAAAAATTCCATAAGGATAAAGACGAACTGGAGATTATTTATTCAAATACGCATTCAGACGATAACATGGATGATTATGTCAGGGAATTTTACGACGATCTGTTACGGGAGATTGAAGCATGGCTTTACAAGAACAGCCTGCCTGCACGCGAAGTGAAAATAATCATATCAAATTGCAAATTCTGCAGGATTGGATACTGCTTGAAGAAAAATAGAAAGGAACTCAGCTTGATATCCTATTTTAATAACAAAAAGGTAAAGGAGATATCGTACACCCATACCGATCTTATTGAAACAGGGCCGAATACAAACCTTGCCAGAAGCGCTGTACACCTTCTTTTGGAAAAATAATGGAGCTGAGCATCACCGGCCTTTCTGGATATCAAATTGGTACTGGAAACCGTTCTTCTGCCCGAATGCTTCACGAGCAATCTCAAGCGCATCCATGATATCATCCTTTGAATAAATATCCCTCAATATTACCGGGGCATCGAATGATTTCCCCGGCGGCACAATCGCAAGCAAAGGGATTGAATTGCTTTGAAACAGCGCCATGAGCCTCTCCGCATGCGGATTTTTCACGGTAATGTCAGCGACCATAACATCAATATCACCCTTTCGGAACTCCTCCCTGACTGCATCCGCCTGCAGGGATATTTTTTCCACCAGCCTGCAATTAGGACACCAGTCCGCTGTAAATTCTATTACGGAAATCTTCCCCGTTTGCCTGTTTTCCATCAGCCGGGCTATGCTGAACGCATTATGCTGGACCGCGCCAGCCGTCCTTTTTCCTTCATAGAGGTAATAGAAAGAAACATGATAGCCGCCGATGGCGACCAGCAGAAGAATCATCACTGCAAAGATCCTCTTTGCCGCAGGCTGATAGATCGCGCCGTATCGTCCATACAGCCATAAGCCGGCTGACAGTAACCCGAGGAATGTTATCATCGGCAATATCGATGATTGCTCAAAAATAGTGAGAAGATAAATGACCGTAAAGATAAGCAGGAACCCCATTACCCGTTCAAAGGTAACAAGCCATTCGCCAGGCCTGGGAACATACTTCAGCAGTCCGGGGCGGATGGTGAGCAGGAGATAGGGCAGCGCCATCCCGAAGCCGATGCACATGAAGACCGTAACAATTACCGGAGCTGGCCTGGTTGCGGTCCAGGCCAGGGTGGCACCGAGAAACGGACCGCTGCAGGGCGTTGCGAGGAGTGTTGCGAAAAGTCCCTTAATATAGGCATCTGCATAATGGTTGCCCCTGTCCTTAACGGCTCTGCCGGCAAAAGCCGGCGCCTGTATGACAAACACGCCGAACATCGACAGCGCCAGTGCGAATACGATCCCCGTCATCACGACAAGAAAAAGGCGATTCTGGAACAGACCTCCCCAGCCGTATCCGAAAAAAGCCGCGAGAACTGCCAGAACTGCAAAGCTGGTCAATATGCCGAATGAAAACAGGAGTCCGAGCAGTAATAGCTCTTTTCTGCTCTTATCCGCATGTTGCACGAAACTCATCACCTTGAGGCTCACCACCGGCAGGACGCACGGCATGAAATTCAGCAGAAAGCCCGCTATAATTCCGAACAAGATCGCCTGAATAATCCCGGAAACGCCGCGGTCGATATATCGCGGTGAAAACGAAAGGTCCCGGGGAAAATCCCCGTCATCGGCAATTGTCACGAGAGGAGCCGCATCATCCTTCTTCTTTTCTCCGGCAGGCGATGCGGATCGTTTATAGTCTGATATTATATCGTCGGCATGAACCGAAGGCGCAGACCCTTTGTCAAGGACACGCACCGGATAAGCGATTTGAAACAGCTTTGGGGTGCAGGAGGAAGAACCTGCGGCATCACTGCAGAGCAGGGAGTCAAACGTTATTTCAACACGGTGCACCCCGGTTCTCGCGCTCTCGGTCACCCTGAAGGGGATGAAAATTCTGGTATTGTTTTCATATCCCCAGGTATATTCCTTTTCACCTGAGAAAAAAAATTTTTCCGGCGGCAAAAATTGCTGCTTTCTGAAAACAATACCGTCCTCTTTTTTTACAGTCACTTCAGTCGGCTTGCCGGTCCCCGGGCCTTTCGGGTTCCCATATATATGCGTTCGTGGCGGCAGTTCCACCTGTAAAGCAATAAACTGCTCTCCGCCCTGAACGGCTGTAACCCCTTCCGGAACGGGATAGACCCTCATCTCCTGATAATCATTTTTTTTGCATGATGATGCAAAAACAAAAAGCATTAGCAGGATTAACAAAAACTTATTCATTGCCGATTCCTCTTTCGTTCCCTGAACAGCAAGCCGTGTACATGACATTAGCCCCGGTCGCCTTTCAATGATCTGATTTTACGATAATAGTATATCATGCCCGTCGAAGTCAATGCGAATCCAAGCATTGAAGGGACAAATGCCGTTATCATCGTTATTATAAGATATACGGTCAGGAGAATCAGCACGATTATTATGCTGTACGGATAGAGCCAGGCACGGTACGGCCTGTGAGCCGCTGGGAATTTTTTCCTGAAGATAAAAATCGAGTATATGGTCATAATATTGAATACTGCCCCGGTTGCAGAGAAAAATGCGATGATCGTTTCGTATGAAGTGCCCGACCTGATGTCAAATACGAGATACACGCCGAGCATCGCCAGCAGAAGCACCGAGGCCCAGAGCGCCTGAGCGATAAGCGCATTGTTCGGCGTCTTATACGTTTTATGCAACTGCCCGAGCCGCTCGAAAAAGAGCCTATCACGCGCCATGGCCTGCCATGAGCGCGCCTTCACCAGTATCTGAGTGCTTACGTTTCCGAACGCTGAAAGCATAATCGCCGCCGAGATCATGATCCCGCCGACACCGCCGATTGCCGCCTTCATTGCATCCGCCGCAACGCCGCGTGACTTCATCATGGTATCGACCGGAAGCTGGTACAGGTAGGCCATATTCGTCCCAATGTACAGTACCATCACGCCTCCGATCCCGAAGAGGAGGGAGAGCGGCAGGTTCCTCCGTGGATTTTTCACTTCTTCTGCGATATAGGTTGCGCCTTCCCATCCGCTAAAGGCGAAAAATGCAAGCCTGAGCGCCGCACCGACCGCAAGAATGGTTTCCCACGAAACCTGAGAGGGAAGGAACGGGTTGGAAAAATGGCCGAAACTTCCCTCGGCGGTAAAGGATATTCCGATAATGACACCTATCGCTGAAATCTTTGCGATACTGAATATATTCTGGAACATGCCGCTCAGAAATACGCCGAACAGGTTAATCGCGGTGAGAACCCATATAATTGCCACGGCTATCAGTATTTCAGTGGTGTGCTCCAGAGGTACATTGAAGAATATTTTCCAGATTTCATTGCCATATTCCGCGAATACCAGTGCGACCGCTGCTATCGCGCCTGTTTCTGAAACGAAGAACATCGCCCATCCGCGCAGGAACGCCACCGGTGGACCGTAGGCTGATTTCAGATACACGTACGGACCGCCGGAACGAGGCATCATGGCAACCAGTTCCGCATAACAAACCGCATGAAATATCGTTACAATCCCGCCGATTATCCAGACAAGCCAGAACAGCGATGTGCAGGAGACCAGCGCCATGATAGGGCCGGGGGTGCGAAAAATTCCTGAACCAATGATACGCCCGATGACAATGGAAACGGACTCGGGCAGGCCAAGACCCCGCGTGTAGTCCGTGCGTTCTTCAAAAACTGATGTATCCGAGGTTATCGGCTGTTCCATCCGGCCCGGCTCCATGATGCGGTATGTTCGGCATGTTATGCAATCTTTACCGAGATAATCTCGCCGATATACATGCGGTGATAATCCTGTTGAGGATAATTCTTGGCGATGGAGGGATCAATAAAATTATTCGGATTGATGTCCTGATAATAGATGATCTTGCATTCAATTACGATACGTGCCTCGGCGAAATACACGGCATTATTCCCGGTCACCATGGGGGTTATTCCGGTTTCAGCCGCCTTGTTAACGTCGCGTCCCGAGCGCGCTCCGCAGAATTTAAGCACATCCCGGTATTTTTCATGAAAAAACGAAAGGGTAAAATAATCATTTTTTTCGAGGAAGGTAAATGTATGGCGCTGCGGTCTGACAACGATATAACAGACATTTCTGTTCCAGAGGACCCCCATACCGCCCCATGATGCCGTCATGGTATTGTAGGCATCAATCGTCCCGGCGGTGATGAGCATCCAGTCTTTTCCCAGGAGCTGAAACACATTTTCATTCAGCTTTTCAGGCTGGATTTCAAACAGAGAATTCATCGCGCAGCCTCCCGTTATTCAGTCATGATTTCAGCGCCTGTTTCAGTGACCCGTACGGTATGCTCCCACTGCGCCGAGAGTTTTCCATCGATTGTTACCGCGGTCCACGAATCCGGCATGAGTCTCGTCTCGAATCTACCCTGGTTGATCATGGGCTCAATGGTGAACACCATGTCCGGCATCATCATGATTCCCCTTTTGCGGTTCCCGTAATGATGGACATGCGGCTCTTCATGAAACTTGATCCCGACCCCGTGTCCCCCGTAATCGCGCACCACGGTGAATCCATTTTTCATCGCATGCTGTTCGATGGCGTACCCGATCTCACCGAAATCGCGGTATGGCTTTACTTGTTCGATCCCGATAGAGAGACACTCCCGAGCCACCGTCACAAGGCGCTGCGCCTCCTTCGAAACCTCGCCAATCATAAACATTCTCCCGGCATCACCGTAATACCCGTCAAGAATGGTCGTGACATCGACATTTAATATATCACCGTCACGCACGATTGTATCGTCCGGGATGCCATGGCAGATAACATTGTTCAATGAGACGCACACGCTTTTCGGAAACCCGTTGTAATTCAACGGCGCTGGTATAGCGCCATGCCCCACGATATATTCATGCACCCATTCGTTGATGGTATTTGTGGTAATACCGGGCTGTATCCGCCCGGCCACCATGTCAAGGACGTCCCGGGTGAGCGCGCAGCTTTTCCGTATTCCTTCCAGCTGGGGTTCAGTCTTGATGACCACCCCCGGCGGAGCGTCAATCCTGTCTCGTGTAACTGTCCCGCTGGCAATATCCGATTCGAGATGGCATTTTTTATATTTTTTCCCGCTGCCGCACCAGCAGAGATCATTTCTTGCTATCTTTCTCATTATAAGATCCGTCGCAAATATATTTCTCTTTTTTTATTATAGATCATTCCTGTAACTATAACAATTTTTTTTTACAAAAATTATTCCCGTCAAGCAGGAAAATCATTTCAGCCATTGCATGGCCTTGCTCAATGCATCATGGGTATGAAAAAAAGGGTGATTCGATTGCCGAATCACCCTTGTCACTGCATCCCCGAGGGGGATCGAACCCCTGTTGCCGGGATGAAAACCCGGTGTCCTAGACCACTAGACGACGGGGACAGGTTATTTAATATATTGAGACGCCCGAGAATTGAACTCGGGACCCACTGCTTAAAAGGCAGTTGCTCTACCGACTGAGCTAGCGTCTCAAAATGTAAAAAT
>JAFGJX010000033.1 GCA_016928865.1 Spirochaetota bacterium | reverse complement strand
CGACTGGGCAAATACCGTACAGTCCGCAGTGGCGATCGTCCCGGCGCCGGTACCGAGGATGATCTTGTCGTCGGCAAAGGTGAGGCCCGCAACCGCCGCCAGCTCGGCGTCATAGGCCTGGACGTCCGTCCCCGGCTCCAGGTTCACAGACGCCTTGAACGTCGCCTCGTCAGCATCGTCAAGGATGCCACGTATATAAGCTGACACCGTACCCAGGGCAGCAGCACCGGAACCGGTAAAATATACATACTTATTCGCCGCCGAAGTAAGTCCTGCGATCGCCGCCAGCTCAGCGTCCATCTTTTCCGCGAAATCAAACATATATTCCGTGGACGATACGGCGATCGCTACCTGCTGCTGATAGGTCGTCGAGGCGGTCTGCGATACCGCACCGGCTGTGTCGGACAGAAATCCTGGCTGGCCCTCTGCTAAGCTGGACCATCCGGAGAGCTTTCCGCGGGTGATGATCTCCACATAACTCCCGGACGATGCCCCCTTCCCGACGACTCCTATGGCAGGAAACAGGTCGCTGTCGTTCGCGTCGGCCTTGTAAGCATACCCGTCGGAATCCTTGATGCAGACAACCTCTCCGGTCGCCAGATCCTCGCCGGCGGTTATCAGCGTCGATATTCTTGCATTGAGGCTTTTCACGTAATATGTGGCATTCGCCTGGGGGACCAGGGCGGCCATGAGCATGAATACCAGCGCGATCACCAGCATCATGTTGATGATTTTCGTATGTCGTTTCTTCATTGTATCCCTCCGTTTATTCGGTATTCAGGGCGGGGCGGCCATGCCGCCCCGCGTTATCAGCGCTCGACCCTTTAGGTCACGACCGCCTTGTAGGCGCCGCGGTAATCAATGAGCGCGCCGGCATACTCATGGCGGATCTTGTACCGGATCTTGTCCGCTACGAACACCTGCTCGCTCTGGGGGGAATCGGCCACGAACAGTTCAGGGTCTTCCCTTCCGTTGAGATATCCCATTTCGGCGATATCAATTACGTTCGGCGGAAGGAACATATACCAGTCATTGGCATCACCGTTCAGGATTGAAAGTCGGTGGGCCTTGACCTTGCCCTTCAGCGTATTCGGGACCTTGTCGGTCAGATCGTTCGTGGAGTAGTAGAATTCCTCCTCCTCGATCTGCTTGGACGTTGAAAAGAGCCCGTTGAACGGCACCACGAGGTTGACAATGACATCATCGTCGTCCAGGAGGCCGAGATACTGACTAGAATCCTTTTCCGTCATTGATCCGAGGGCCAGATATGCGACCAGCGCCGTCGCGTGTGATAGCCCCGTCGCGCCCAGGTTGCCGTGAGGATTCGTGAATATTGCCGTGCCGTCGGTGCAGTTGTCGTTGTCGATGACCATGTTCCACACATACTTGCCGTGCGTCCTCGCAGCGGCGCGCGTCAGGTTCTTGATGATCCGGTCGATTATGCTTATGTCGTTATTGACAATGAGTTTCCGCGTGATCGTGAGCAGGTTGCCTTTCTGCCCCACCGTGTAGGTGTTTTCTTCATCGGTGACCGCCGTGATCTCCACGTAATCGGCCGCTTCCGGATCCACATCGGCGATATCCGGCAGGCCGCCCACCAGGACTGCCTCCTGGCTCCTGAAATCCTTGACGTTCTTCTTCACAGATATCAAAAGCCCGGTCTTGTAATCCATCTCGCGATAACCGGATACGAGGCGCCGTCCCAGGGTATTCCCGAGCAGGTAGGTAAAAGTGGCGCTGTTTATGTCCATACCGGCACGGAGGCCGTCACCTGCGGCGGATCGGTTGAAACGCCCGCTCACGTCGTGGTCGCCTGTGAGATATTCATAGAGCTCACGGATGCCGCGCATGCGGGGGATGGCGTTGTAATCGGCGTCCATCGCCGCCCGAAGGTCCGGAAAATATTGCTCGCCTTCGGTTGTTTCCATCTTCGCCAGGGCTTCGATTTGCTCCTTTGTTATCCCGAACATCCGGTCGCAGGCGATCTGAACCTTCTCGAGGGTGTCAATCCCCACGCGAACACGGCCGCCTGCCGGCACCGTACCCCCCGGAGGATCCGCGCTCATTCCGGCGAACAGGTCCTTTATCTCTCCGATAGCGCCGTCCAGCTCGTCCGTCGTGAAGATCTTACCTTCAAACCGTTTGCGGAGCTGCGCGACGGCTTTTTCCGGAAGGCCGAGGTCGGTTGCTCCGAGCCTTCGGTCAAGGGCCATGCCGCACTGCAGGATCTTCAGATCGTCCTTCGTAACAAAACCATCCTGGGGCGTGTCGCCGGACGGAGGATCCGCTCCGGGCTTCTTCCCGCCCGGTTCTTCCTTTGCTTTCGGCTCCATCGCCATTTGTGCTATGGCCATGATCTCCTCATCGGATACCGCGTCGATATCCTTATCCTTGAGGAGGTCCGGCCGCTTCTCTTGAATCATGTTCCAGAGTGTTTTCTTGTCCATAATGTCCTCCTTGGTTTTAGGGGCCGGGATTGAGGCCACAGCCCTGATGAATCTCCCGCCCGCTGCGGGTCGGGAAACTATATCCAATGAATCGACCGCAAGAAACTTCACGGCACGATATACGTTTCGTCCCTGAATGGTATCCTTGACGGCACGGACGATTGAATCATAGGAAAGACCATAGATTGCCTGGCCCTTGCGCATACCTTCAAGCAGGTTCTTTCCGATCCACTTTGCGCTGTCGATAAACGTGATGACGCCCTTGAGTCCCTCTCCAGCCACAAATCTGACGCGATTCAATACTCCAGCCTTATTCTTTATGAGCAGGCTTTTCGCGTCGAAAAGGTCACCGGACAGATGAGTCGCGCCGTCGGGCAGCTCATACAGGTTTACATCCGTACCCTCGAAAAGCGCCGCCGCATCGCGCAGAACATTCTCCGAATGGTACCAGCCGTTTTTTGTGAATCCCGGTTCGACGATCGTGACTTCCCAGATCGTGCCCTCGATATCCTGAGCCTTATCCATACGGATCAGCGTGGAAAAGGTTTCATCATTTTCAGATTCTGCCTGGGCTGCTCGCGCCTCAATCCATGCTTTTTCCACTTCTGTCACTTCATCACCGAGCTGAACCTCTCCGTCGAGGATCGACCAGGGGCGCTTGAAATGTTTGCCTGTCGAGTCGTCGGTATAGATCAGGTAAGAAGCATACACCTCGCGAACCCAGAACTGCTTGTTCTGTTCCTGGAGCGCGCTGTAGAGAAGATCACGAACCTGATCGAGGGATATTTCTTCCGTGTGTCTCTCGTCCGGCTTTTTGCTCTTGCTTTTCATCGTTTTTCCCCCTATTCAGCAGTGCTTTTCCCCTTCTCTTTCGGCCCGGGCGTCAGCTTCTTCGATTTGGGGTTCGGGTTGATACCGGTCACGGCGATCTGGCCCAGCGGTTTCACCTGCATACCCTTTGTCCAATGGACCTTTTTACCGCCGGCGGTGAGGATGATCACCTCGCCCTTGTCAGCGTGATAGTTTGACGAGAAGATTGACTTCGAGTCGATACCATAAGCTTTTGCCGCCTCGGCGATCATCTCTTTCGCAACGTCTTTTTCTTTTGGTTCAGCCATGTTACATACCTCCTACAAAATATGTTGATATGGTTAAGCTGCCTCCTTCGCCTGTTCGGCGGCTTCTTCCCAGTTCGGATGCCAGGGTATCGTATAGCAGTTGCATCCGATCGTATTTTTTGCGGACCCGGCAGGGTCACGCGGGTACATGAGCTTTTCCCCGCCGACGTCGAACGGCTCGTTCGCCTTGCGCTTCTGTCCGTCGGCTGCCAGGTGGGACACGCGGGGCTGCCTGACATGAACGGCATGACACCATTCTTTCCCCAGGTCAGGGATGATCTCAGCCGCCTGCTGCCGCCGCGCCTCCTGGGCCGCCTCGAGGACGCGCCCGCATTCCTGGCGCGTGATCAATTCAGCCCTGGCCGCGATGCTCCGGAAAATACTCTTGTCCTTGAGATTACGGCCAACCGCCTGCATGACCTCATAGGGCGATTTCTGTCCCATGATGCCCATTGTCAGCTCTTTCTGTATCTTCCCCACCGCATCGCCGGTGAGGTTCGTCACCAGGTCGGTAGTGAATCCCTGCATGATCGCCAGCGCCGTCGAATCGATTTCCGGTAGCGACAGGCCGATCCCGATGGTTTCGATCGGGCCATCGACCATGTTGATGCCATGCTCCCAGAAATCGAGCTGGGCGTCCGTCAGATCAATATTATAGAGCTGCCCGAATTCCTGCATCGACCGCTGGATCGCCGCCTTGAGCTGCGGCAGCCGGTATGCTTCCCACTCGGTCGACGCAACTTCTGCGGCGACGCTTTTACGCGCCGCCTCGAGGATCCTGATCGTGTTCTTCACCTGGGCCTCTTCCATCGAGTTCGCCTTTTTCACCAGCTCCTCGACCTTTTTTTTGAATGCGCGTTCTTTACCTGTCATTGCTCTTTTTCACTAAGTCGTCGTAATCCTTGGTATCGTCCGGCGGCTTTTTCCCAGCCGCGTCAATTTCTTTCTGAACGTCGATCTCGTACCCGAGATAACTGACGACATATGCGAATATCTTCGTGGCCGTTTCCTTAGATATCCAGTTCTCCTGTACCGCAATCGACAGCGCCGTAGTAAGCTGCGGGACGCCGTTTATGAGCTTCGTCAATTCTTTCTGTGAGATCTCCGGCATGGTTACGGTGATTTTTGCCTTATCGACCCGCTCCGACGTGAGGCGTCCGTGGATGACGCCCTGGTCGACAACGAATCGGGCGAGACGTTCGACGATGAATTTCAAATACATCTGGCGTTGTCCCAGATCACGCAGCGGCACCTGGCCGAACTGTTCAGCCTCGGTCTGGTACGCCTTCCCACCGGCGCCGAACCATGAATCGGGTCGGCCGGCGGCGCCCATGACGAAGCCCTTTATGGTATCGAAGACGTTCGATTGTTCGTATGATTTGAGGTCAGGCGATACGGCTTTCCAGTCGACATTTTCATTATGAGCCCTGACGCTGCCGGCGGGCGGAGGCCCGTTCTCTTTTGCCCAGGTTCTGATCTCTTCTTCCGTCATACCTTTGAGCGTCACATCCCAGATGAAATTCAGGAGAAATTCCGAACGCTCCAGGATATTGAACCCATGCCGCTCCTCCGAATCGATCCAATCGAACAACGTCAGATAGTCAGATCTGCCATATGCCGCGTTCGGCGGTTTGTTGATGGCAAAGTAGAACGCGTCGCCGACCAGGCGGCCATAGGTCTTTGATATCGTGTTGTAATCCTTGCGGATGACGGCGTATTTTTTACCGATCCGCCCCGTAAGCAAAGAATCCTTGAGATCGACACGCTGAATTTGCCTGGTATCTGCCCTGCTGACATGGATTTCCTTGATATCCGCCGGGTCGATATACAGGAGTCGCACATGGCCGTTGATTTTGTTGATCTCGACAGGCCAGAGCTGGGAGCCGAGGAGAGACAGCCACATGGCATATTCCGGAAATGACAGGTCCATGCAGTTGTCTTCGTCATGCCAGAACGCGTCTATGACCTCCTGGACGTACCCATCATCGGCGGTGATGGTAACACGCCCGTCGAAGAGGAAACCCCTGTCCATGTGCGCCAGGCGGCGCGTCATGGCGGAATTGTCGTACATCCAGTATGCCACTTCTATCATTCGCTCATGAGAGGTCGAGAGGAGGTCCCGCAGGTTCGACTGACCGGTCAGCGGCCGGTAACCCTCACCCTTTTTGTCGTAGTCGGCAGTTATCGGTAGGGCCATGCGGGCCTGCTCGATCTTCTCGTCCACAATGGCGCGGATCTCGTCTTCCGTCTTCAGGTTCGGCGCAAGCGCTCGAGCTATCGCTTCCCGTATATTCATCAGTTTCCTCTCATTGAGATGCGGCCGCCGCTGAACCGTCCGAAAAATCCGCCGGCACGCCCTTGAAATCGCGCTCCCTGGTCCATGATGGTCTGCTGCTTCTCTGGATCATGGCCGACACAGAAGGCTTTACCCTTCCTTGATGCAGCCTGCGTCGACAATGATTTCGCCCAGAAATGGTCCGCATGGCCGGTCGCTTCCGTTCTCTCGGCGTCGAATCGAAAATGCTTCGTTGCGGTCGCATATTTTTTCACACTGTGAAGTGAATTACGGATGATATTGCTGGCTGGGATCCTGCTGGCAAGGTCGTCGAAATTACGTTTCAGCCCCTCCGCCAGGACCTCTTTGTTCTCCGGCGTGAAATAAATACCCTCGACACGGCTGGAGCCATACTTCAGCGCGGCATTCTCCGCGAGCTGATCGCCGATGCCCGTCCTGTCAATGCAGGCGCGCTTGAATTCCGGACGCGACAGTATGGTATGGAGCACCTGTTCCTGGACAAAATAGGGTGCTCGTGCCAGTTCGATGACGGCTGCCGTCACGAGGATGTTGTCGACTTCCTGATCGAGCCATATTACTGAGAGGTCACGATGCCGGCCGATATCCATGCCGGCATACAGGTCACCCAGAAAAACCACGTTTTTCAGGATATCGTGCGGCAGCCCCGGCATAACCTTTGTGCGTTTGTATTCACGGTAATTGTCCCATGCCGCTTTCAGGAGGTTGCCGGCCCAGGACGGATCTGCATCGAGTTTTGTATCATCGACTCCGGAAATGAGATCATGCGTAAGAAATGAGGATACTTCATCGGACGGGACGCACTCGAATTCTTCCTGCCAGGCGTCGTCGTCATTCAGGGCGAGCCGCAGATCCTCCGGTTCACACGGCTTCCCCTCTTCGTCGTGCAGCTCGAGGCCCATATCGACGGCCTGGTATATGTTAATGAAGTGCTTGGACCAGCCGCCGCGCTCGCCTTTGAAAGAATGCTCCCTGCCGTTGAATTCCTGGAGCGTCGGAGCCCCGAAGAACAGCTCGTAAAACTTGTTCGTTTTCCCCTTGAAGGTTGAAATTATGCGTATCTTATAGCCCCTGGTAACCGTCGGGAAGAGCGCCTTCCAGATTTCCCTGCTGTTCTTGTGAAGCGCGAATTCGTCCAGGAGGATGTTCGCCGACCATCCGCGTGCCGTATCCGGATTGGCAGGCAGCCCGACGATCCGTGACCCGTTCGGGAATGTTATCTCGAGCAGTTTGTATTTTGTGTCCTTATCGACCCAGAATTCGGACTCGAGTTCCTTGACAGCCGTCCCGATGGCCCTGGCATGCATGGCCGCTTTTCCCATGAGTTCCTTCGACTGCCGCTCACCTGCCGACAGGAAGACCCACATGGTGACGTTTTCGACGCAATCGAGCACCGCCTCGAGGGACGTTCCGAAGGATTTACCGCCCTGACGGGTGATGACGCCGATCTTGAACCGGCTGGCATCCTCGACCCAGGTGCGCTGATACTCGGTTAAAGGGATTGTCGGCTTACGAGAGGCCATATATCTCCCTGATTTCCTTCTTTGTATTCTCGTCAAGGGTCCGTTTTCTTTTCGATTCCGGCTTATCCTTGATATATTTTGCCTCGAGCTTCTCGACGAGCTTCATTGTTTTCTCGATGTCGGTTATTTCCTTGCTCGTAAAGTTGCCTGAGAGCATCGCGTTCACGCGGATTTGTATGGATTCCCGTAACGCTGCCACCGCCTCCTCGGGTGTATCGATATTTCTGGGCTGGAGGGGTGCCGCTCCGGCTGTTTGAGGCGGCCCGAGCTCCTTCTGCGTCTTCGTCGAAACCTCCTCGAGCCGTGCATACGCGTATGCTTCGCTCGTTCCTTCACTCGTGAGCGCCTTATTGAGGAGATGACGCATGAGCTCGAGTTTTTTCTGTTTGATATCGCGTACCGTCTGCCGGTATTCCGCCCTCCGCTCCTTCCATCCTTCCGATTTCGCCCACTTTTTGAGGGTGTTTACATGGACATCGGTCCGCTCCGATACCTGCTCGAAGGTAAGACCGTCGATGATATACATTTCCTCGGCGCTTTCGCGGAGTTCCATGTCGATCTCTTTTGCCATCTTACGATTCCCGTCCGAGTGCCTTATTGACCGCCCTGATATCGTCGATCAGGGCCTTGTATTCGATGTGCAGGCGCGCCAGTTCCATCGCGTCGGCGGCGATTATCTCGGTATCAAGGGCGGAAATATCATCAAGAGGGTCCGCCTTATCGTGGATCTGCTCCACCAGGGCCTTCATTTTGATTTCGAGGTCGAGCTTTTTCCGTTTCTTCTCCTCGAGACGGCCGACATTTTTCAGGTAATCGCTCATCGTTCCCTCGCCCTTTTGAATTCATTGCAAAGCTCGGTCATTGTCCTGATGTTCGCCATGATCAGCTCCTGAAGGCTGCTGGCGATCTTCTCGTAATCCTTCACAAGCGAGACGTTTTTTTCGTACATCATCCAATGCTTGTCGGTATCTTCCTTATATTGAGAGAGCAGCCGCGCCACGTCGCCGCGATATACCTCGAGCAGTTCCGCATAGCGTTTCGAGTCCACCCACCAGATGAAGATCAGAAGTCCGATCACTCCGAAATTGCCCAGAACCTTGATCGTTTCCATCATCCCGACCGTTTCCATTTACGCTCCCCTCTCATATCGTTCCTGGCATTTCACGCACCGGACAGCATTCGGTTTTACCCTGAGCCTGGCCTCCGGTATCGGTTCCTCACAGTCCCGGCAGCATCGGACGCCGGCGATTACCAGCGGGATTTCAGCGCTTCCGTTTCCGAGATGCGAAGCGATCAACGCTTCACGCTCGCTCGTTTCGATATCCGATGCCCAGTCGAACCGGTCCATTACAGTATCGGCACCTCTTTTCCGAATACGTTTGTGAACCGCAGGAAATCACCGGGCCGGGGCGCCTTCATGTTGATCCGCGATGAATCCTTCCATATCGCCTGCATCAATTCGGAGGCTTCTGATACGCCGCCCATCGCCGCCCGCTTCACACCGCCCCGGATCGCCCGCCAGGCGAACTCGCTGCAGAAATAGGCCCTGGAGCTTTCAGAAACGCGCCCCAGGGCGTTCAAGAGCAATCCTGGGTAGTCGTAATGCGTTCCGAGCTGGGCGAATGCCCAGGAGCCGATAAAAGGCCGCACCGGCTCAAATTCGTCCTTGAGCGGCAGCCACCAGGCTTTTCCGCTGTATTCCTCGAGACGCCCTGAAAGTAGATGCAATGAAATACCGTGAAGGCCGTGAGCCTCCAGCATGAAACGGCGTTTCTCATCACCCTCATAGTCCTTCAGCCTGATTACCAGCGCTATGTGCGACCGTTTCGTGGCGACGCGGATGATCCATGAGACAAGCCCGGCGCCGGCGAATGTTATCATGTCGCCGGTATGGAGCCGGTCGCTGATGTCATTATATTTTGCGAGGTCGTTCTTCATTGCTCATTATGGCCGGGCGGCGCGGCCGGTCGAGACAGCATGAAACTGCGGCAACCAGCCGCGCCCCGTTGGGATATCTATTTCACGAGCGACGCCGCCAGGAGCAGGCCATCGATACGCGCGATAAAGTCTTCCCGGTAGCCGTCAAAAATCGGTATCGAATTGATGATCGGCTCGTCGGTGAAAAGATCCTGACCGACGATCAATGCTATCGCCGCGAGATCTTCATCCGCCCCGAATTTCTGCTGGGCGTAAACGAGCAGGTCGTCGTAGGACACGTCGCCCTGGGCAAATTTCTTGATCCCCTCGAGGATCTCCACGGTCGGCGCCACATATTCCGGGTTGTTTTTCAGCGCCAGGTAGAGGGTGACGTTCATTCCTGTATTGACGATGCTTTCAGCCTTATCGACATTCACCCCGGCCCCGCAACCGATGAGCATAATGACGGTGCAGAGGATTGCCGCCGACGCTGTCATGATCGTGGTGTATCTTTTCATGATTATTTCTCCTCTTTTGGGTGTTTGTAGGCCCAGTCGCGGGCCAGTTCATAGGAACAATAATCCTTGTAAAGGTAACCCCAGCGGGCGAAGGTTCCGCGGACGTCGAGATGGAATATCTTGCTATTGCTCTGGGGATAGATGCCGAGGCCGACAACGTCATCGACCTGGAGTTCCTTGAGGATCTTCTCAATTTTTAGAATTTGCTCATGATAAGTGTCGGAGGTCTTGATGTAGAAATCGACTGCGTTACCGAGATAATGCTGGGATTTATTTACATGGCCTGATGCCGCGTAACCGCAGACAACGATGAATTGACAGCCGTACCTGTCGCGGATTTCATCGAGAAGAATCAGAAGCAACCCATTCATTTCACCTGGATTGCCCCACCGTTCGGTTATCTTAAAATGCCTGAGAGTATTCCAGATCATCGGTCCCCCATAAAAAAAGCGCCCGAAGGAGACACCTGTGACGGTGTTCTCACCTCGGACGCTCATAATCCTTTTATCCCTACCCGAGAGGGAACCCTTACAAAAAGGGGAAAGACCGGTCGCTCAAAAGGTTTGCCGGAGCACCTTTCAGGTGCCTCCCGGCCGCTATGTACGCACAAGATATTGTGCTATGTAAAGAACTTCATACATTATATTGTGTCAAAAGTCAAGAATAAACAACATTATAATTCGAGGATGACTTTCCGTATTTTCTTGCACTTCTTGCATCGCTTCCGGACAATGATGCGACCCGCCCCCTCGATGACGGATATATCATGAAATAACTTCCCGCAGACGGGACACTTTACCGTGACGTATTTCACGGACGGAGCGTTTTTTGTTGCCGCCATGCACATCGATCAAAGCCCCTGCAACATCCGCCAGCCGTAGCCGATCATGATGCCGATGATCAGCAGAAAAACCACCGGCACCGCTTTTGCCACGAACCGCTCAAAGACGAGCATGAGCCGCTCCGAATAGTCAGCCATGAGGTCAAATCCGTCATTCGGTTCCATGATTATTTCTCCACATATATGCAAATTTCATCACAATTCATCACAATTCATCCGGTAATGCCCTTGAGGATATCGCCGACCCGAATTATGTTCGCCTGGCGTTCCTCGTCCGTTATGGGCTGACCGGCGCCGAACTGCAGGTCGCGCTCTTTCATCCGGAGCTTTTCCTCGTCCCGCTTCTGCTCGACGCCGGACTCCCGCTCGGATATGGCGATCATGATCTTTTTAAAGTAATTATGGTTCTGCATCCGGTCCGTCCAGTGACGGTGCACGATTGTATTGAGAGCCTCGGCGATGCCTTCATGAGATATTGTGTATTCCTGTTTCTGAAATTTGAATGAACCGGCATCGAAGAGCGCACGCAGTTCGCCCATGATCAGCCTGACTTTCTTGAGGTTTCTGTCCAGGGGCAGCACTCCGAACAGCTCGATATAGGCCCAGACCAGGGCCGTCTCGCGTCCGAAGGAACCGGAGAGCGTCAGGATCGCCGTGAAGTCCTCGTCACGCAGCGCCGCCCCGACGTCGTTTTTCGTACCGCATTTCCAGCAGGATATTTTCATAATAAGCTCCGAACATTACTTAAATATGAGGATGGCACCCAAAGCTATCAATATTACTCCCAATAGGACCTGAATTGCATTTAATGCTTCAAGGATTTGAGCCTCCATATCAATCACCTAGCTTCAACGCATCGCGCATGCGGGTGAGGATCCCGTCCGCCACTTCATAAAGCGCATCCGGATCTAGGATGAACTCGATGGACAAAAACGGCCGGCGGGAAATGTACCCCTCTTTGGGCTCCAAAAGTTCCTTGGTTTTCGGCTTTGATTCATTGGGGATTGATGTTGATTTTTTCTCTTGAGGTTTGCTCTGTGGAACTTTCCCCTGTAAGAAATCGCGCTTCTCGGCAAGGGCTCTCTCTCTGTCCTCTCCGGCTTTCCCCTTTTGCGCCATGTAGCAGGCCCAGCAGAAGCCGTCTTTTGTACCCATAATACTGAGCGGCCCGCGGCCGCAGTTTGAGCATGTACCTTTTTTATTTGCCATTGTGATTTCTCCTCTTGATTCCGCCAGGATCATCTGTCCCTGCTCACAGTTCTCACATTCCGCAGGGATATAACCTCTCCCGCAACTTCTACCGCCATTGACTATTATACCGATCGTCTGCCGTTTAATGCAGGTCGCCTTCGGTATCCTGGCGCCCAGCGGGCAGTCCATGTAATCGTCGCCCGAGAGGATCTCGCGGGCCTGCCGCTCACTGTCTGTTATCTTCTCCGCTGTGCACATGACGCCCCCCCTTATCCCTTCGTTTATTGATGGATTTCAGCGCCTCGATGACCTTGCCTGCCGACTCGAAATTGAGCCACCGCAGTTCCGGCGTCCCCGCAACTCTATTGAGGAATCCGCGCAGAGCGAGAGTGCAATTCCCGAAGCCGTCCGGCTTCGTCCAGTACCATTTCATAAAGTCCCAGTCGGTTTCGATTCTTGCGAGCTGTGCCGGCGTCGCCATGCCGGGCCGGTGTGTGCCGACTTCTTTTTCCCAATGATGTTGTCTCACAACAAACCCAGTGAACTCGTGCGTGCCGTGATCCTTCTGGAATCCCCGGCGTTTCATCTCGTCCATGACGGCCCGGAAGCCATCGGCGGTCAGTTCCTTTGACGATTCTACGCCTGCCACCATCTTCAACAGCTCGCGGTAATCGTCGTCGTCAAGACCGAGCTTCGCCGCGGCCACATGGCAAAGGGCGATCTGCCGATGATTAAGGCTGCCATGTTTTTTAGCAGTCCGTCCCGCCATCTTACGCCACCGATTTCAGGAGCTGCTGGAGTTCGTTAGACATCCGCCTGATCTGCTGCAGTTTGTCTCTGGGGATGAAGATGTCGCCGTATTTCTCCTGGATCTTTCGGATCTGGTCGGCGTATCTCTGGGGATCGTCGGCCAGCCGGTCCAGGAACTGCGTCACCACACGCACCCAGGCGGGGACGGCGTCTTTATCAGGGGTAAGCCTGAGCTTCTCTATTGCATCACGGCCCTCATCGTTGTCGAATCCCAGGGTGAGCTGCGTGACCATTTCGACAAAGGCGGATTTCTTTCCGCGCGACGCCTTGACCAGTCCCGTCATCGCCCGTTTCCGGTACGTTTCGTAGAATTCCTGGACCTCCGACTGGTTCCCGGCGAGAAAATATCCACCGCCGGATCCGGCCCTGCAGATGATAGGGATGCTGTGTTCGATGATCAGGTGATTGACCAGGCGCCTGACGTCCCGCTTCTCCTCTTCTTCCAGCCCCAGGGCGACGACCAGATCGATCGCTGATATCGCCGCGTCGGCACCGGTACCGCGCTCCTCGAGGATGGAAAGGCATGACTGTTCCATCGGCGTCAGCGCAGAATTATGATTCTGGCCGTGATAATCGAATCCCAGGTCGCTGTTCTTCATGGCGTCCCTCCTATGATACTTCGTATCTCTGGCTTTCCCGGTTCAGCCGGGCGCCCAGTTTTTCCATGCGCCGGAGAATGTATCCGGAGATCCGGCGCTTTCTGATAATTCCTTTGATGATGAGGTTCCCCTCGTGGTCGACCGCCGCTTCACCCTTCCGAATCTTCTCGACCAGCCGCTCCGCGATCGCCCGCTTGATGGATTTCTTCATTGTTCCACCTCTTTAGGATCCTTCCCCATAGGATCAATGACATAGGGATCTTTTTCGAAATCAATAATATAAGGAGCTTCTCCATTCTCGTATTTCTGTAAATATTCATCATCAATGCACCATTCGATTCGTTCGACAGAACGCTTGACCATCTTCATTTCTTTGACTTCATAAACAATCAGATCATCGGCATCCCAGCCCCACCGTTCCCGCTTATCGTTGTAGTATTTCTCCGCAGATTCCCGATCCTTGAAATACAGGGTTTCTCCATCGTAAGCCGAACCGTGATCCATATAAATGGCGTAGCGATATCCACTGTCCGCTATTGCCACTCCGCAAATGATAAGCAACAAAGCTATAGTGATAATAAGTTTTTTCATCTTTCACATCCCCCTCTGCCACAGAAGCGCGTCCGCTGCGGCTTGGATAGCTGATGTGCGCTCAATGATACAGTGTCGTATTGTTCCCAAATAACCGACGAGAATAAATCCCGGTCTACTCATTGGTCGTTTTACCAAATCAAAAGAGCCTTCTATCATCCCGAGCAGTTCACCGAGCATGTAGGCGGGGTAAAGGATGGTCTGTTCATCAATTCCGCAGTTGTTAACCATTTCAACGGGTATCGGGTTTTCAATGCCCTCCGCCACCACCCAGTGATGCTCCCCCCGCACTCCCGCCTCCCACAGCTTCTTTGATGTTGCAAAATCGGTAACGTGGTCTTTCATTCGTCGGCCTCCACTGGTATTATGGAATACTTTTCCTTTATGGCATTAACATGCTGTACCGCATTCTCTTGCCCGATTAACTCGAATAGCTTTATGGTCTTATTAAATCCATCTTCCGTGTCATCATAGTCGAATGTCGTTGTAACGATAACTCCATCTTGAAGTTCAAACATGATATTCACGCACGGTTTTTCTTTGTCGTTTACCGTTCTTAGCACCACAATCTGACCATGTTCCTTTGTCTCAAACAGCTTCGCAAATCTTCTCATAACCCCTCCTCCTTTTCATCTTGTCCCCCTCACAGTGCCCCGGCCTGCCGGGCGTCATGCCGGATGCTTTCGCCGTCGACGCCGGTCAGTGCCGATATACGGTCCATCTCGCGGATCCGCAGCCTGCCCGAGGGATGCTCGTTCATCGCGGCCGCCTCGATGACCATCACCCGCGCGCGTTCGCGCTCTATCGGATCCTGTCTTTCATTCATTGTAAATTCCCCTCCACTTTCACCAGGGCCGCCCTGGCGGCAGCCATATCGCCGGCATAGATCGCCCGCATCAGCTCCCATGCCGCCTCGAGGCGCGCAATTCGCGCTTCTTCGGCCCGGTTCGATGCAGATACCATCACCGGAGCGTCAACCGGCGCCTTCAGGATGATCCGCCACCGGGGCCGCTGCCCGTCCTTGCCGGCCGGCAGCAGGTATTTACCCTTCGCCAGGAAGGCGACATACCGCTGGGCATAATCTATTGAAGCGCCGGAGAGCTGCGCCACGTCCCAGACGGTAAATGTTTTGGATATCCGCATCGCCCGCCACATGGTGCGCTGTGTTTCATACACCGCGCTATCGCGCGCGCCCTCCGGCTGCCGGTATTTATAAAGACCGGAACCGATCCGTGTCGCCTCGCCCCGAGCCTGGAGGCTTTCAATGGCCTTCCGTACCGTCCTCTGTGGGATATTCAGATCCACCGCCGCCCGCGCGATCGTGGCCGGGCCGACGTTCTGAAAATATTCCCTGATCATCTGTGTTCGTGTACGCTTGGATGTTGTCATCGCGACTTCTCCGGGATGATGATCTTCATGGCCTGGGCGATAATGTCGGCCGTCAACTCGCGCGATGAGTTCGCTTTTGCGATGCTCTCCCCCTTGGTGATGACCAGCTCGATGAGCCGTATATCGCCGCCCGTTTCGCGCTGGATCGTGTCGGCATTATTGACGTGCAGTTCCAGGTCGGCGCCCTTGTGGGCAAACCCGACGATATCGGGGATATCCATCGGCTGGAACTCGAGCGAGGCGCACCGCCGGCTCCAGACGCGCCTGTCCCGGTTCATGAGGCCGGGGAGCGATTCCTCACCGATAAGCACCCAGGGGATCGACGTTACCTTGCAGAGGTCACGGACGGACTCGAGGAGACGTGATCCGAGCAGGTCCGCCTCGTCGAGAAGAAACGGCTGCCGCCGCTCTTCGGCGATCTGTACGATCATTTCGAAGCACTGTTTTTTCCGCTTTGGAATGTTCTCATCCTGGACGCCCAGGGCTTTAAGAATATCCTGGTACATCCACAGCGATGACCAGTCGCGGAGCGACGTCACGTACACGCATTTATTTTTCGTGGCGTACCACTTCGCCGTTCGCGTTTTGCCGCGGCCGGCCCGGCCCCATACCATTGCGAGCGAGTCATGGCCGATCCGCTGCTCTACATCGGTCATTAAAGCAATAAAATTACGTACATTAGCAGTGTGGACAAATACTGGTTTCATGCGGCCTCCTTATTGCTGAGCTATCGTTGTATGTTCCAGCTCCTCGAAGTATTCCCGGAGGAGCCTGTATTCGTTCGTGTTTTCAAATAATTCCATGATTGCCATCTCGTCGGCGTTCAGGGTAAACCCGCGCGCGCGCCTGACGACCAGGCTCTCATATCGTTCCTGCATGCTGTTATACAGCGTGGATTCCCTGCACTCTTCCATGTCGATGACCTCGACCTCGGAGGCCTGTCGCTCGAGATCCTCGATCTGCGGCCGCGACATCGGGAGCGGTTCCGCCGGGGAGACCTCCGGAAACTCCCAGGGAGCGATCTGTGATGCCGCCGCCCTGGCTTCCCGTTCGGTCGACTTTTTCAGCCGCCTCTGCATCTCGATGCCGCGCTTCACCTGCTCGAGGTCGAGCGGGTTTCCCGACATCTTCGCCAGGGGATGGACGCTCCGGACCGGCCGCGCCGTGCAGATGAAGCGTGATCCATCCGAACTGTAAATATAGACCTGCTCCATATTGAGGATGTCGTACCGCACCTGGACCTCTTCCCGCAGGCCGTAGAGGGCTTCGTCGTAATAGTTGACACCGTGTATATTGACGCCGTTCCGCCCGATCTTCTTGTCGGCGATCGACATCATGAGATACCGGAGGCCCGCCTCGTCGATGCCGTCCCCGCGTCCTGCCGTCCAGACATCGGCCGGCGTCCGCCCCATGAGCCCGCGGTGCTCCCGCAGTGCGTATTCATCGACGATCCATGAATGTATGATGAGATCTGCCTGATCGATCGTCGGCACAAAATCATCATGCAGGCGTTGCAGTAGTTTTTCGTTTCGGTGGAGGTGGGCCGGCTTGTCGAGGATGTTCGCGCCGGTGTAGGACGGCAGCAGCCGCTCGAGTTCATTGAAGGTGGCAAAAAACCGCTCGACCGGCTTCGACCTGGCGTTGTACGGCCAGGCGAAATGCGTCTCGATGCCGAGGCGCGCATAGAGACCGGCGATCCCCGCCTGTTTAAAGTCGGTCGTTTTTGTGAAGAACTTTGAGCGGAAGGCCTTGCCGTTGTCGAGGAGGACATACTTGGGAATCATCCCCAGGGCAAGGATCGCGCGCCGGAGCGCGGCATGGATGCACTGGGTATTCTCCCGCATCATGACATACCAGCCCGCTGGATACCGGCTCGCCCAGTCGTACCACATGAGAAGCGTCGCCCGCGCCGGCTTGCCGGTTTCAGGATTGATGACCCGGAAATTGAGCTTGTGGCCGTCGGCGACCAGTATGTCTCCGACGGAAAGAAGACTGCTGTCCCTCTCTATATAAGGAAGGACCTGGTCGGTGAGCGCCTTTTCGCCATCGCGCAGGACCGTCCACCGGTCATAGTTCTGGTCCCGCCATGCTGCCAGGGCGCGTCTGAGCGTCGCCTCGCTGGATGGTGATTCTATCCCCTCCGCCTTCATGGCCTTTTTTGTCCATCGGATGACCTGGGAGATCCTCATCCGGTTCGGATTAAGTGCGAACCGCAGCATGGTCTGTATCTCCCCGCTGGTGACCTTCGTCGTACCCTTGAGATGCTGTCCGTACTGGGGTGCGCAGCAGGCCATGTCGAATTTGTTTTCAACCAGGTGTTTTTTCCACTTTTCGATGGTTTTCAGGGCGACCGGCCCGAGGACGGCGAATAGGTCCGGGTATGGGACCCCGGTATTATAGGCATCTATAAATTCGGTTGCCGCAATGCAGACGCGGTGGCCGTTCCCCGATTGCTTCTTCTTCCGCCGCTCGTCTTCCTTCGCCTTTATATAGGCGGCGACCAGGTCATACCGTGCGGCGGCGATCCGCGACTGTGTATAGGTAAGTCCGGGAATGATGACGGGACAGGAGGGTACTGCCGGCAGTGGGGCAGGAGTACCACCGCCGGCAGTCGGGGGGGATTGAGCCGGTCTGCTCAGGGAAAATCGGATATCGGCGGGCAGGGTATCAATATGATACTTTTTGATGATACCGCCGCGGCCGCGTTCTGATAGGCATGGCCACTGTTCTTTGTTCGCTCTTCGTATGACAGTTGACCGGCAGATATTGAGCTTATATGCGATTTCTTTTGACGATAAATATTCACTCATGGCACGCTTCCTGCTATTCCTTTATAGTATCTTCTCAGATATCCTGGTGATGATCGCCCATTGCTTCTCGCTGATGAATGTTTTCGACCCGTATTTCCGGAAACGCTCCAGGATGTCCTCAATAAATGTCTGCTCGAATGCCGTCATCTCGTCCCACATTCGGTCGACTACCTCTTCTATCTTCTGCATCCATTCGTATTCTTTATCTGTTAGTGGGCGGCTCACAGTTCTCCTCCTTCGATCTCGCTGAGGAACGCCTGACGCCGCTGTTTCTCTTTTCTCTTCCTGGAGATCTCCTCCTCGAGATGCTGTATCTCAGACCTGAGCGCCTCGGATCCTGGAAGAATAAAAACGCCGGCCGTTCTGGCGAGGACCTTGAGTGGTTCTGTGGAACCGGTTGCCTCGCAGAATGCCGGTAGGAAGATGGCTGGGAATCGGTGGAGCTCTTTCGATTCGGCCGTCCATGAATCAAGCATTGTTTTCGTGATATCGGTGCCGATCAGCTCGCTCATCCTGGCGACCACCTGGTAACGCGAGAGCGAGCATTGTTTGAGAGATGCGCTGATTGCCTCACGGAGCTCGCGGTCGATATCGAAGCTCCCGGAAGGTTTATCATGACTATTGATTTTACGAATAACGTCGAAGATCGACAACTGCCCTGGGTCAGGTTTCCGCTTCATTCATCCTCCTTGTAGAAGACGCATTTTTTGCCGTCCCGCATGAAATACCAGGTGTCCCCTTCATTCCAGGCGACATAATCGCCGTGGTAGAGGAGCGCCCGGTAATATTGCACATACCGAGGGTGCTCGACCCAGTCGGACATGACTGACGGATCGTGAGGTACCGAGCCGGTTTGTATCGGGAACGCAAAAAGTGATGCACAAATGACGAAAAATAATATGACATTAGACATTGATTACTCCGAAAAAATCGGTTAAATATGTAACCGAAGAATAAAAAAAATATGTCTTGAGCCAAAAATTATGGATGAGAATCGTCATTTAATTTGCCTGTCGACCCGGCTTCCTGGGGCCGCCGCCGTAGAGGTAGGTCTCCGGCCAGATGATTGCCACGTCCTTGCCGATCACCTTGGCGATCGCGCGGCGGACCCGGTCAGATACAGAGGTCCCTTGGATAACATGATAGATCATTTGATCGCTCACTCCTGCTTGACGGGCGATATGGGCCTGGGTGACTCCTGCCTTGAGAATTTCAATTCTTATTTCCGTCGGGCTGAAGTTTCGTGCTTTCATGAGCTCCTCTTTTTTTGTGTGATATATTCACTTAATGATTATAGTATATAAACCATAAAATTGTTCATGTCAAACAAAAAAATGATGCACAAGTTAAAATATACATTAAAAAGTGATTTTATATTATATCGAATTGATATGATTCATCTATTTAGTATGCACAACTTTCAATATAATTATGCACAACTTCGTAGTGAAAGTTGTGCATGAAATGACGGATGAAAATAATGGATAAATCATTCGCATTGAGATTAAAAACTTTGCGAAAACAAAAAGGATTTAAAACGCGCGAAGAGGCTGCTGCAGCTATAGGGCTTTCTTTTGGAACATATCAACGATTTGAGCGTGGTGGACATCCAAGTCAAAAGAACATTAAAAAAATAGTCGACTATTATGGATGTTCTGAGCCCTGGTTATTAACTGGCTATGGGCCGATGTATGGTGATCATGAAAAGGATATTGTCGATCAGAACACTGGTCCACCATATAAGGTGCAGACAAAAGAGACGTCTCGTGTAAATGATGTTGGAACAGAATACTCGAATGATATCAAGGTCTCTGAAGCTCTTATGATGACGGCAATAATTCTCGAATCAAGAACTCCCTATGCCGCGGCGCTCAATGCGAACATACGGGCATTCCACAACGCCGTTGAGGGTGATGAACGCTTGATCCAAGTCAATGAAAGGCTTTCCGCGCTGGAGCATGAATGTTATAGTATAAAAGAGGAAAATGAGGAGTTGAATAAAAAGGTCGCCGAACTGCAGAACGATCTGGGGAAATTGGCCCGTGCGGGTTGAATTGCCCCCGCCGTAACGGGTCTGTGAAATCATGGGGGGAAGTAATAGATTTCACATATTATAAAAAGGAGGGGTTATGAAAGGTTATATCTTAATCATATTACTGATCTTTGGTATTATCGGCTGCGCCGGCTCAAGTGCCCAGGTCAAGACGAATAAATATGACACCTGGTTCGATCGCTATATAATCGACCGAGATAATCCGGTAGAGGATGCGGTTATGAAGGCTGCCGACGTTGCCGCGACCGGCGCCGTCTTGGGTGATTTCGTCTTTAAATAAAAGACCGATTTATTTCTCTGTGTACGTGCAAAAAACAGCACTTATTCACAATAACCGATTTGCACGTACTTGGAGAAATACACACCCATGCCGCGCCTTCATTAGCGCGCGACGATATTTGCCAAATTCAATACAGTATTGAATATGAACATTACATGTACATAATAGAGACATCAAAAAGACCTACCAAGTCCCGTCATTACTAATATCTCTGAGTACGTGTCCCCTTATAGCCCCTTTGTCGCTTTGCCACCGTTTTATACTTGACAGAACCATTGAATATGCTCATAATCGCCCGTAATGAATTTTCATTACCTAT
>JAFGJX010000032.1 GCA_016928865.1 Spirochaetota bacterium | reverse complement strand
GAGGAATCGGTGCTCGGCTGGGAGGAGCTCGAGCTCGAGGTGGTCCGCGACGCGAAAAACCAGATGATTACCGTCTGCTTCATCGAAAACGTGGACGCGATGGGGATACACACCGGCGACTCGTACTGCACGGCCCCCATGCTTACCATAAGCCAGGATCTCCAGAAGAAACTCCAGAAATATTCGTACGATATCGTCGAGGCGATCCAGGTCATCGGCGGCACTAACATCCAGTTTGCCCACGATCCGAATTCGGGCCGCGTGGTGGTCATCGAGATCAACCCGCGCACGTCGCGGTCGTCTGCCCTGGCGTCCAAGGCCACCGGCTTCCCGATCGCACTGGTCTCCTCCATGCTGGCCGGGGGCCTCACGCTTGACGAGATCCCCTACTGGCGTGACGGCACCCTGGAGAAATACACGCCCTCCGGCGATTACATCGTGGTGAAATTTGCCCGCTGGGGCTTCGAGAAGTTCGAGGGAGTGAAAGACGAGCTGGGCACGCAGATGCGCGCCGTGGGCGAGGCCATGAGCATCGGCAAGACCTACAAAGAGGCGTTCCAGAAGGCGATCCGTTCAATGGAGACGGGACGCTACGGCCTTGGCTTCGCGAAAAATTTCAACTCGCTCCCGCTCGACGAGCTGATGCGGCTCCTCAGCACCCCGACCAGCGAGCGCCAGTTCATCATGTACGAGGCGCTGCGCAAAGAGGCTGACGTCGACCTCCTGTACGAGCGCACCCACATCAAGCCCTGGTTCATCAAGCAGATGAAGGAGCTCGTGGAGCTGGAAGAAAAAATGCTCGCGTACAGGGGCAAGAAGCTCCCTGACGGCCTGCTCGAGCAGGCGAAAAAGGACGGGTTCTCCGACCCGTACCTGGCCAGAATCCTCGGCGTGAAGGAGGAGGATATCCGCGCGCAGAGAACGAAGATAAACGTCGTGGAGCGCTGGGACGCGGTGCCGGTAAGCGGCGTCGAGGACCGCGCCTATTACTATTCCACCTACAACGGCGCGGACACGGTGCCTGTCTCTAAGAAAAAAAAGATCATGGTTCTGGGCGGCGGCCCCAACCGCATCGGCCAGGGGATCGAGTTCGATTACTGCTGCGTCCACGCCGCTTTCGCCATACGGGACGAGGGGCTTGAGTCGATCATGATCAACTGCAACCCGGAGACCGTTTCAACCGATTACGACACCTCTGACAAGCTCTACTTCGAGCCGCTGACCGCGGAAGACGTGCTCTCCATTTATGAAAAAGAAAAGCCGGACGGGGTCATCGTTCAGTTCGGAGGCCAGACGCCCCTCAATCTCGCGAACCAGCTCATGAAGGCCGGCGTGCCCATCATCGGCACATCGCCCGAATCGATCGACCTCGCAGAGGACCGCGACCGGTTCCGGCAGGTGATGCGGAAACTCGGCATACCGGAGCCGGAATCGGGAATGGCGAGCACGATTGAGGAAGCGATTGAGATCGCCAGCCGCATCGGCTACCCGCTCATGGTACGCCCCAGCTACGTTCTGGGTGGGCGCGCCATGCAGGTCATCTACTATGAGGACATGCTGAAGCAGTATGTTTCTGCCGCCGTGGACGTCTCGCCCGAGCGCCCGATCCTGATCGACAAGTTCCTGGAAAACGCCATTGAATGCGAGGCCGACGCGATCAGCGACGGCGTCGACGTGATCGTGCCCTCGGTCATGGAGCACATCGAGCTGGCGGGCATCCATTCCGGCGACTCCGCCTGCGTGATCCCGCCGGTGACCATCTCGGAAAAGCATATCCAGACAATTGAGGAATACACGAAAAAGATCGCCCTGGAGCTGAAGGTCGTGGGGCTCATGAACATCCAGTACGCCATCTCCGGCGACACGGTCTATATCCTCGAGGCGAACCCGCGTGCGTCCCGCACGGTGCCGCTCGTCTCAAAGGTCTGCAACATCTCGATGGCGCGCATCGCCACGCAGGTGATGCTCGGCAGGCCGCTGAAGGAGCTCAATGTCGAACGTAAAAAAGTGAAGCATTTCGGCGTAAAAGAGGCGGTTTTCCCCTTCAACATGTTCCCCGAGGTGGACCCGATCCTGGGGCCGGAGATGCGCTCCACCGGTGAAGTGCTCGGTATGGCGGATTCTTTCGGGCTTGCCTTTGCCAAGGCGGAAGAAGCGGCGAGCATGAAGCTGCCGACATCGGGCGCGGTCCTGATCACCGTGAACAAGAACGACCGCGTCAGGGCCCTCGATGTAGGCCGCGAGTTCCAGAAGCTCGGGTTCCGGGTCCTTGCGACTGAGGGCTGCGCCCGGTATTTCGCTGAGAAGGGCCTGCAGACGGAGCCGGTGTTTAAAATCTATCAGGGGCGACCGCACATCATCGACAGGATTAAAAACAACGAGATCAACCTCGTCATCAACACCCCGAGCGGCCGGCAGAGCGATTATGATGATTCATATATCCGCAAGGCCGCGGTGCATTACAAGCTCCCCTATATCACCACAATGGCCGCCGCGCTCGCAACCGCGAAGGGAATCAAGGCGATCAACGAGGGGAAGAGAGAAGTGACATCGCTGCAGGAGTATCACCGGGGGCTGTAAGTCGATTGCGGGGTCCGTCGCGAATAGCGCTGCCGCTAAAACCGGTAGGATGCCCCGAACATGAGGCCGATGAGCTGCTCGTACTCCCCGGTCAGCCAGCCCTTGGCATAGGCCGCGTTGAACGCGCTGTCGATATCATACAGCGAGATATGGGGAAGGATGATATAGCGTCCACCCACCCACACCTCAAGGCGGATACGCCTGATAAAATATCCAAGCCTGAGATTGCAGTCCGCGCCGATGGACAGGTGCGCAATTTTGAATTCATCCGAGATGAAGTTGAAATTATAGAATAGCGGGTTATTATGGAACCTCTCGAACTCATATATGCCGAACTGGAACAGCGCCGACACCCCCCCTTTGAAAGAGAAGCCCTTGACTTCATAGATAAACCCGACCCCCACGGACGGCCCGACGTACCAGTTGGTGAAATCGTCCACGGTTTTACTGACAGGGAAAATAAGCTGTGAGGCCCTCCAGGAATGTCCCTCGGCGTCATGGTAGCTGAACCGAGCCCCGAAGAGAATGTTAAGGTACTTGAACATGGTATGCTCGACGTTAAGATCGGCGTCATATCGCCTGATCTCCATTATGCCGCGGTCAAGATAGGGATTGAACATCGAATCAGGGACAATAAGATTCAGATAGCTGGCCTCCATGGCCAGGGTTGAATGCCGGAACTGGTTTCTGCTGCAGCCGAGGAGCGCGCTCATCTCGATGTTCCAGTCGGTCCCGATCCGTATCCCGATCGCCGGTCCCATCATGAACGAGCCGTCAGCGTCGGATTTATATTCTCGCGAGAAAATATTTCCCGTCATGCCGTTCCCGAGCTTCAGCACCGCCGGCCGCCACCAGTCGTACATCATGGCAAGGCCAAGTTCCACCTCCACCGCGGGCTTCCGCTTCAGGGCAGGCTTTTTAGTGTATGCGGCCACGCGCTTTTGCTTCGGGCGCTGCTTCCGCGCGGCCCGTGATTCAAGAGGCTGGAGCGCCGTGCAGAGCAATAACAACAATCCCAATATTACAGCAGAAATTTTCTTCATGATCCCCCCGGACGGAACGTCAAATGACAGGACCGCCGCTTGCGCGGCGGTCCTGATTGTACGCTTTTGTATATTTATATCTTGTATGCGGCGCCGAAGAAAATGCCGCCCCAGTGATCGACCTCGCCGTTGATCCATTCGTCCTTGTAGGTCAGGTCGTATACCGGGCTGTCGTCGCTTGCAGCAATGTGCGGCAGCACCTGGTACCTGCCGCCGACCCAAACCTCGAGGTGAGCGGGCTGGATATAATACGCCAGCTTCACGTTCATGTCAAAGCCGATGCAGACATAGCCGGCCGTGTATTCGTACGGAACCAGGGTCCAGAAGGACTGGAGGTATCTCTTCTCATTTTCATACTCGCCGAACTGGAAGGTCAGCGCCGCGCCGGTGCTGAGCACGAGGCCCTTGATAAACTCATAATGGAACTGGGCGCCGACCGAGGGGCCGAAATACCAGGCGCTGTATTCTTCCTGCTTTATGTCAAACAATGGAGACCCGAACCTGAAGGAATCACCCTCTCCGTCGTTATAATTGAACCTGAGACCGATGGTCAGATCAACATACTTATGCACGGGGTGCTCCGCGTACAGGTCAAGGTCATACCT
>JAFGJX010000031.1 GCA_016928865.1 Spirochaetota bacterium | reverse complement strand
CCGTCCTCGGCCAGCTCGACGATGCCCTTTGCGGTGGTGGTTGCGTCCTTGAGGCGCCTGTCGCTGCCCTGAACAGCGAGGCCCGCCCTGGTTTCGCCGTCCTCGGCGAGCTCGACGATGCCCTTTGCGGTGGTGGAGGCGTCTTTGAGGCGTTTGTCGTTTCCCTGAACTGCGACGCCCGCTTTGGCTTCACCGTCCTCGGCGAGCTCCACGATTCCTTTCGAGGAGGTGGATGCGTCCTTGAGTCGCCTGTCGTTGCCCTGGATCGCGACGCCCGCCCTGGTTTCGCCATCTTCAGCCAGCTCGACGATGCCCTTTGCGGTGGTGGTGGCGTCTTTGAATCGCCTGTCGTTACCCTGGACCGCGACGCCCGCCTTGGTTTCGCCGTCTTCAGCCAGCTCGACGATGCCCTTCGCAGAGGTGGTGGCGTCTTTGAGACGCTTGTCGTTGCCCTGGACTGCGAGGCCCGCTTTGGTTTCGCCGTCTTCAGCGAGTTCGACGATGCCCTTCGCAGAGGTGGTGGCATCTTTGAGTCGCCTGTCGTTGCCCTGGACGACAACGCCTGCGTTTGTTTCACCGTCTTCAGCGAGCTCCACGATGCCCTTTGCGGTGGTGGTGGCGTCTTTGAGGCGTTTGTCGTTTCCCTGAACTGCGACGCCGGGAGTGTCTTCACCGTCCTCGGCCAGCTCGACAATGCCTTTATATACAGTCGCGGCGTCGCGGAGCCGGCGGTCATTCGCCTGCACTACGGCGCCGGCAGTATCCGCCCCGTCGGGGGCGAGCTTGCATATGCCGTATGATTCTGTTGAAGCCTTGTGAAGGCGTTGATCATTTCCCGTGACGGAGGCGTTCTCCTTGTACATGCCGTCCGGACAGAGCTTGACGATGCCGAAGTTGTCGGTCCCGGCCTCCTTGAGGCGCGAATCATTTCCCTGAACTGCGACCCCCGCCTTGGTCTCGCGGTTATGGGCGAGGCGCACGATGCCGGGCTTCAGGTCTGTGGCATGCTTCAGGCGCGAGTCAGACGCCTGCACGACGAATCCCTTTTCAATGTCGCCGTCGTCGGCAAGCCGGACGATCCCCGTGAACACGGTGGTCGCCTCGCGGAGCCGGCGGTCATTACCCTGCACCACGGTCCCGGGCGAATCCTCGCAGTCTTTGGCGAGGCGCACGATCCCCGCCTGGAAGATGGACGAGTAGGGCGTCAGATCGCCGATGTTATGGGTGTGAAAGGGATTGAACGGAGCCGCTGATATCTCCAGGTGCGCGATCCTGATCGAATATTTCCCGTCGTCCTGCTTCAGCCCCTTCGCCTCGATCCGAACGAACCGGGCGGCCCTGATGTCGGTGTTCCAGAAATATTTTTTGGATACCTGGGACTTGAAGTTTTTTTCTTCAAGGAGCGGCAGCCACACGCTGTTGTCGGAGCTCGTCTCAATGAAAAATGCTTCGGGGAAGCCCTGCTGCGCAGACCCGAGTATGATCCGGTTGATGTGGAATATTTTCCCCAGGTCGATGAAAAGCGTCTCCTTGGACGCGTGGTTTTTGGGATCCGACTCCCAGAATGCTTCCGGGCTCTGGGAGAAAAGGTTCTCCGGCGCGCGTGACGGCGATGACGAGCTGCTTGCCCTGATCTCGCTGATGCCGGCGATACCGGTGCGCACGCGGCCGATCTCGGAATAAAATTTTCCCTCGTTTTCCTGCGAGGCGATGACCAATATCTTAAGATAGCGGAGAAGGGTAAGGGGGAGGTCAAGCCGGTAGGTGTCGTCTTCGAGCACCAGCTTTTTTTCCATGTGGATGACCATCCAGCAGTCTCCATCCAGGCTCCCTTCGAAGCGCATGTCGCGGGGAAAGGTTTTTACGCCGTTCGGAGAGGCGGTCATTTCGATGTAATCGATGGTCACCGCGTCATGGAAATCCAGAACGATGTACTCGGTCATGTTTTCATCGCTCATGCGGCTGCACCAGTAGCCCCCGTCCTTGAGCACATTAAAGACGGAGTAGGACTCGTGCTGTTCGCTTGATACAGCGTGTACCTTGGACGCGTGATCACGCTTGTGGCTTATGTTGAAGTATTCCATTTTGTTATCCGGTTGATGGTATTATTGTAATAATCCCCGTCTGTTTCAGTCTGTCAAATATTTTATTCAAGCGATGCCATGCAGGTCAATCCGGATCGTTGTAGCCGCATCCCTCGTATGGAGAGAGCGGCCCTTCCCGATCAAGGTGGGCCTCCTCTTCATAATAGGGAAAGTCGCGGCACATGCGAGGGCGCCAGGGATGAATCGAGCAGGTTGGCGTACCCTCGGCGTCAATGGTGTAGTGACAGCAGTGATAATGATATGGGAGGTCTTCATCCTGGTTTTCATACTTGAATTTCAGCATCGGGAAGATCAGGTAGATCTCGGAGAAGGTCGGGTCAACCTTCGCGGATTTTTTCCAGAATTCATAGGCCGTCCTGAGCATGTCCGGCGATTCGGCGAGCCGCACGTCCTGACAGCAATATCCCCGTCTTTTGCAGTGTCCCATGGCTGTTTTCCTTTTAAATTTAAATCAAATCTGTAAATGCTTGACAAAATATGCAATAAAATAATTCAAATAGTATGAGAAATCGGCATTCCTGCCGTATCCCCTGAAGGGGAACCGTAATCTGACAATCAAATGGGAGACACGCGAGATATGGACGGCTTTTCCGCAGAAGAGATTTTCACCAAAGAAAATGGATTTGCTTACAATGACTTCATCATCCTTCCCGGCTATATTGATTTCGCTCCTGATGATGTCCTCCTCGAATCGAGCCTGACCCGGAACATCCGCATCAAGAATCCGATGATATCGAGCCCCATGGACACCGTGACCGAATCGAAGATGGCGATCGCGCTGGCGCTGCAGGGCGGCCTGGGCATCGTCCATTATAACAACACGATCGAGGAACAGGCGGCTGAAGTGCGAAAGGTGAAGCGTTTTGAGAACGGCTTCATCAACGACCCGATCGTGCTGGCGCCCGGAAACACCCTGGCGGACATCGATGCCATCAAGGAGAAGTACGGGTTCTCCGGCATTCCTATTACGGAGAACGGCAAGCTCAATTCGCTTCTCGTGGGCATCGTGACCAACCGCGATGTCGATTTTGAGACCGACCGCTCGAAAAAGCTCGTTGATGTCATGACGACCGACCTGGTGACAGCGAAGAAGGGGATCTCGCTGAACCAGGCGAACCAGATACTGAAGAACTCGAAGAAGGGAAAGCTTCCCATTGTTGACGACAAGGGAAGGCTTATCGCGCTCATGTCGCGTAAGGATCTGCTCAAGAACCGGGAGTATCCGCTGGCCTCCAAGGACCCCGACAAGCAGCTGATGGTCGGGGCCGCCCTGTCCACCCGCGACGAGTCGATGGACAGGCTTGCCGCCCTGGTGGATGCGGGCGTTGACGTTGTCGTTGTGGACGCGGCCCAGGGCAATTCAATCTACGAAGTCGACATGATAAAATATATCAAGAAGAAATATCCCGAGATAGAGGTCGTGGGCGGGAACGTGGTGACCGAAGAGCAGTGCGAGATTTTAATTAAGGCCGGTGCGGACGCGCTGCGCATCGGCATGGGCCCCGGCTCCATTTGCACCACGCAGACCACCATGGCTGTCGGACGCGCTCAGGCCACGGCCGTGTACCGGACCGCGCGCTACGCGCGTAAGCATTCCATACCGGTGATCGCCGACGGCGGCATATCCACGATAGGGCATATCGCCAAGGCGCTCTCCCTGGGAGCCTCGGTGGTCATGATGGGCTCCATGTTCGCCGGGACAAACGAGGCGCCGGGCGAGTATTTCTATGAGAACGGCGTGCGCCTTAAAAAATACCGGGGCATGGCCTCGCAGGAGGCCCTTGACGCCGGCGGCGCCAAGCGTTATTTTGCCGAGGACTCGAAGATAAAGGTGGTGCAGGGCGTGTCCGGGGCGGTCCTGGACAAGGGCTCCATGTTCGAATATGTGCCCTACCTGGTACAGGGCCTCAAGCATTCGCTCCAGGACATGGGCGCGCGGGACATCACCACGATGCACGAGCGGCTCTATTCAGGAAAGCTCAGGTTCGAGCTCCGGTCGCCGTCCGCCCAGCTCGAGGGCGGCGTGCACGATATGTATTCCTACAAGGAGCCGAAGTATATGTAGGCGGTGCGCTGCTGAACTGCCCCCTTACCCCCGGAGGGGCACGGAGGAGCAAGAAACAGTTATAGTATAAGCATGATGAATCATGCCCCCTCCGGGGGGAAGGGGGGGGGTTAAGAGTGATAGCTTGTTGAAAGGACATCCGCAAATGGACTTCAAGCAGCTCGTAACAAGAAACCGCAGCTACCGGAGATTTTACCAGGACCATGCCATCGCGAGGGAAACCCTGCTCGATCTTGTGGGACTGGCGCGGCTTACCCCGTCCGCGGCGAACCGCCAGCCGCTCCGCTATATCCTCTCCTGCGATCCGGAAATGAACGCCCGCATATTTCCGCACCTTGCCTGGGCCGCCTACCTTTCTGACTGGGCCGGACCTTCCGAAGGAGAGCGGCCGTCAGCCTATATCGTCATATGCGCCGACACTGACGTATCCAAAGCGGTTGAGTGGGACCACGGCATCGCCGCGCAGACGATACTGCTAGGCGCCGCGTCGCTTGGCCTGGGCGGGTGCATGATCGCCAGCATCAGGAAAGAGGCGCTTGCCTCGGCGCTCGGGATCCCTCCGCGTTACGAAATCATTCTCGTGCTCGCGCTGGGAAAGCCGAAGGAGAAGGTCGTGATTGACACGGTCGGCCCGGACGGTGATATCCGGTACTACCGGGACGGCGACGGCGTTCACCATGTTCCCAAGCGCTCCCTCGATGACCTGGTTCTGGACCTGTAGCGCGACCGGGGGCGGCAGGCCATGTACCGGGTTACCATCCGCTTCTACGAGGAGCTGAACGATTTTCTCCCGCCGGAGCGCAGAAAGCGGGATTTCGAGTTTGAGTTTTCGGGCCGGAGGTCGATCAAGGATCTGATCGAGTCCCTGGGCGTGCCTCACGTGGAGATAGACCTCATCCTGGTGAACGGCGAATCGGTCGGGTTTGACCGCATCGTGGCCGATGGCGACAGGATCAGCGTATACCCGGTTTTTGAGACGCTCGACATCGGGAACGTGACCCGGCTAAGGCCCGATCCGCTCCGGGACCCGCGCTTCGTGCTGGACGTGCACCTGCGCAAGCTCGCGCGCCATCTACGCCTTCTCGGTTTTGACGTCGACTGGCTGCCGGACCGCGATGACGACGCCCTTGCGGAAATCGCGGAGCGGGATGGCCGGATACTTCTCTCCCGCGACCGTCAGCTCATGATGCGGAAAATAGTGGCGCGGGGGCTGTACGTGCGGAACACTGACCCGGAGAAGCAGGTTGAAGAGGTGCTCGATCGACTTCATCTCAGGGATGCGTGCCGGCCCTTCACCCGCTGCGTGGAGTGCAACGGGCTGATGGAGCCGCTGGACACGGACGCGTCCGGATTTGATGCGGCCGCCGCCATTCCGCCGGGCGTGCTCGCCTGGTGCAGGGAGTATTACCGGTGCGCGGAGTGCGGCAGGGTCTACTGGAAGGGGAGCCACTACGATAAATTGAAGAAGCGTGTGGAAGGAATGCTGAATGGCGGATGATGCCGATTTCATGCGGATGGCCCTCACGCTCGCGCGCGAGGCCTTTGCCGCGGGCGAGATACCGGTGGGCGCTGTCGTGGTGAAGGACGGCGCGGTGCTGGCCGCCGCCCGGAATGACAACCGGGAGAGGAACGACCCGGTGCGCCATGCGGAAATCAATGCGATAGAGCGGGCCGCGGCGGCGCTCGGCAACGAGCGTCTCACCGGGTGCGACCTGTACGTGACCAAGGAGCCGTGCGCCATGTGCGCGGGCGCGATCGTGCACGCGCGTATTCGGCGATTGGTGATCGGCGCGCGCGACGCGCGCTACGGCGCGTGCGGCACGGTGCTCGACGTGTGCGGGAACCGCGTGCTGAACCACGCGCCGGAGATCGAATTCGGCCTGATGGAGGAGGAGGGAGCAGCCCTGTTGAAGGAGTTCTTTCAGAAGAAGAGAGATGAACGGAGAGTGGAGTAAAAGCGCGGCAGGCGGGTGCCAGCTCGCCTGTATCAAACAATTGCACGACCCGGGATAATAAAATATATTGATTATTTTCCGAATGTCCAGTATTATAGCAGTATTACGCACCTCTGCTTATCGCTTGCATTTTTCTCGGCTTCCAGCCTCGAAAAATGGCGATACGAACCCGTATCGCATGCGGTCTGCTGTTTTTCAGCAAACTGTTAATATAAAGAAGGAGGTTGACGATGGGAACTATTTTCTGGATTATTATATGTGTCGCTATACTGGCGGGTATGTGGAAAGTATTTGAAAAGGCCGGCAAGCCTGGCTGGGCCGCTCTGGTGCCCGTTTATAATCTGCTGGTAATAATTCAAATTGTGGGCAGGCCGCTGTCGTGGATCGTCCTGTGCCTGTTGATAGTGCCGATTTTTATTCTTGCGGCGGATCTGGCGGGATGTTTCGGAAAGAGCAAAGGCTGGGGCGTGGCATTATTGGGATTCCTGCCTTTCATCGGTTTTCCCATATTGGGTTTCGGGGATGCTGTTTTTGCCGCGCCAGCAGTAAAATTATGATAGCATGATTACAGTATTCTGAGCATCCCCGTGGGTTGTTAATGCTGCACGGGGTATACAAAGAGTGGAGGCCTTCGATGTCTGATATCCAGCGACCCCCGGTTATGACGCTCCTCGCCGTTCTTGCGCTCGTCACCGGCGCGTTCTCCCTGGTACGCGCCGCGCTCCTGATATTCGGCGGCATCAGGCAGGTGACGCAAGGATACGGCGGTGTTCCGGAAATCGTCATCGGCGCGCTTGGCCTGGGGCTTGGCGCCCTGGCAGTTGCGGCGGGCATTATGGTCCTGCTGAACAGGGCGGGCGGCGTGGCGATGATGTGGAAGTTTGCCATTGTCCTGATCGGCTATACCCTGGTCTGGGTGATCTATGTGAGCATCACCGGCGGCACGGTCAGCTGGATAAGCTCCCTTACCGAGCTGGCGATTGGCTGTGTCACTCTCGGGCTTGTAAAAACTTCCGAGGAAATAAAAACCTATCTTGAGTCGCTTCAGTAGGGTGCACGAGGGAGGAGCCATGGCAATCGCATCGCTTGTTTTTGGAATATGTTCCATACTTTCCGTTCTCTCCGGGCCGTTCAGCTTTTTCGGCATTTTTATCGGCGCTGCGGGCATTGTGCTCGGTGTGCTCGCGCGCAAACAGGAGCCGTCCGATGTTGCAACGGGCGGACTGGTGACCTCGATTATCGGCACCCTGGTATCGCTTCTTATCAACCTTGCCTGCGTGGCCTGCATATACGGCGGCTTTAAAATGTTCGATGAGGCCGCAAAAGGTCCGCAGATGCCCGTCATTACCAAGTCGCTCGAGGACCTTGCCAGGGAGCTCAAGGCGCTTGAAAAGGAAACAAACAGGCGGGCGGAGAAGGAGAAGAAATAAAATAATATGAGATACCAACCGAAGGCGGGGTCACGTGACCCCGCCTTCGGTTGGTATACGCGGTTGATCCACATGCATCCCATCCTTGTAGAATTAACCCTGCTCAATAAAAAGACGGTGATCGGCACCTATGGCGTCCTGATGGTCGCCGGCCTGTGTGCCGGCATCGCCCTGTCCCTTTTCATCGCCCGGAGATACGGGTACCGGCCGGCCGAATTCATCAACCACTGCATACTGGGGGCCGCGGCGATTTTAATCGGCGCGTACGTGGCGGGTTTTTTCGTGTTTCTCCCGGAGCGCCTTGGAGCAGAGCATATCGATTACCCGCCCGCGCTGGTGAGCTGGGGCGGTATTCTGGGCGGCCTTGCGGCCCTCGCCGTAATGAAGATACGATGGAAAGAGCCGCTCCTGGTCGTTGCTGACATATTTACGCCCGGGTATCTTGTCGGGCTCGGGATCGGGCGGATCGGCTGCTTTTTCGGCGGGTGCTGCTACGGCGTGCACACAGCGTCATGTATCGGTGTCAGCTTCACCGACCAGGCCGCACCCGCCTCGGCACTGCTGCAGCCGCTCGTGCCGGTGCAGCTGATCAGCGCGGCTTTCCTGATATGCGCCGGCCTTGTCCTGATTCCGGTTGCGCTCAGGAACAGACGCGCGGGAAGCGCCTTTGCCGCTTCGGCGATCGCGTATGCGGCTTTCAGGTTTGCCATCGAGTTCTGGCGGGACGACCCGCGTCTCTTCCTGCTCGGGTTTTCGGACGGACAGGTGTTTTCCGTCGCGTATTTTCTTCTGGGATCCGGGGTGATGGTGTTTGTGATCGGGAGGAAGGGACTTTCTCGCTGATGATAAACACCGGAAAAACTCTGTGCTTTTCAGTTCGGTCGCGTTAATCTGGATGGACATTCTGTAAGTCTGGATCTTATTATCCAGGAAAAACTTCCTGCTCATTACAGGCCCAGGCGATACAATGGGTTTTACTTGTGCTGATCCTGTTGAAGCATCTGTACCTCCCTTATAAATTGCTGGCATGTAGAAGTCCTATTACGAAAACGCCAGTGCATCAATGAGGTGTTTGCACCCTCCGTTCTTAATAAATTTCGTATGCTCCTCCAGCGTGTTGAAACGCTGTCCTGTTATTTTATAACACAAAAATTCTGAATTATTCGCTCTGTAGAAGGCTTTAAGCGTGTTTTTCGCCTTTGGATTACTCATGGAAGTTTTATAGGGGCCTGCCTGTTCCCTGTTCCAGGCCATGGTGTTCATCCAGATCGCCGCCGCCAGTGCGCCGCACCCGTTGCCGCTGAGTCCCAGGCCGCCGGCAAAACCGGCCACCATGACCGCCTGCTCATCGCTGGCGCCCATCTTTTTCACCACTTCCGAGGCGCAACTTACGGGCGTGTGCGGAGAGTCGTTTTTTTCGTTCGATAATCCTTCGTTCGCCGAACGGATAGCTTCAGGAGCCCACTCTTCCGCGTGTTTAAAACAGTACCTGTCTATGTGAAGAAAAAATTTCACCATGAATTTAATCATGTCAAATCTGTTTAACATATCGTAGCCGGTGATCTCACGGCAGTTGGCGCTCTTTGTTTTTTCAGTGAATGATTCCATGATATGCTGTGCAGCTGTCACGGCCCGCGACACGGCCATACCCTGGTCTTTATACCTGCGGAAGGATTCAGCTCCTGCCGCCAGCGCACAGCCCCAGAGCATCCCGCACTGATGACCTCTTAGCATTATTCCCCCGGCCAGGGGATCAGCGGCGCGTTCTTCCGATTCTTTAAGGTGGCCGAATTCCCTGTCCAAAAGATAACAGAAGGTGCGTGAACAGGTGCCCATTTTCATAAAAACTTTTTTTGTATCCCCCGGGAATTGTTTTTCTATGCTCATGGAATACCGCCGTTATGTTATTCTTGTTCAATGGGACTGTATCCGAGGAAAAGTCCTCTTGGTCACCACCTCGCCCCTGGTCCGGATCTCAAAGGTAGATAATTTCTTGTATAGTGGGCCCCTTGTTAAATCGGCCCCAGATCTGCCGTCATTCCCCTCGCCCTGAATTCCTTTGGCGTGAGGCCGGTCAATTTCTTGAATATTCTGAAAAAATTCGTGATTGAGCCAAAGCCGACGTCCGATGCTATTGCTCGCACCGAACGCTCCGGATATTCCAGGAGGAGCTCCTTCGCCTCTTCAACGCGGTATCCGTTAACGAAATTATTAAAGCTGGTATTCAGCTTGTTGTTGAGGAGCTCGGAGAGCTGGTGCACTGTCATTGACATCTCGTAAGCGAGTATCTTCATCGGGAGCTCCTCGTCCCGGTATATCTTATCGACCTCCATCAGATGCCTGAGCATGGTCAGTTTTTCGTCCACATCCACGCCCTTCAGATGGGATTTGTTGCACCGCTTCAGCTTCTTTTCCAGGTGCCTGTTCAGGTCCAGGAGGTCCCTGCGCATTACGTTGATCTTGTCCGCAAGCGCGAAGGAGAGAAGGGAAACGTTGATCACTCCCCCGATATGGAGTCCAATGGTGTCCAGCGGCAGCTGGGTAATGATATTGAGTTCCATGAACGCGTACATGATGCAGAACATCATGCAGATAAGGAACCCCGCGGCGAAAAACCATGTCTCCCGCGAGCGATACCGTACAATCCCCATTGCCACCAGTATGGATCCGACGATGACGTTGAAGCAGGTAATTATTGCCGATGCTGCCGCCCCGAAAGTAAAGTTGTGCCAGAGCAGTGATAACACGGAAAGCACGATCCCGGAATACGCCATTAACCAGAGGAGAAGGACCATGCCCCTGTCAAAGGAAGTCTTAACATACTGCCACACATTTATGTACTGCATGGCGAATCTGACAATGGAGAAATTTACAATCCCGACAAAGAACGGTATGCTCATCAACGCCCACCACGTGGCTCCGGGCCACAGGTATTGATATGCGATACCCTGGAGCGACATCAGGAAAAGACCAAAGCTTATGATGTAAAGGATGTAAAAGACATACGCCTTGTCGCGTATTGATAAAAATATAAAAAAATTATACACGGCCATGATCATCATTATCCCGTAAAACATCCAGAGGAATATCGATACGAGATAATTATAATCGTGAAACGCTGCCGGCGACAAGATATAGAGAGGCGTGTGCATTGAAGATCTCGTTTGAAACCGCAGGTAGAATGTATACGACGACAGCGCGTTTATCTTCAGCGGAAATACAAAGTTGTAGTGCTTGTACGGGCGTGCGTTAAAGGGCTTTCTTAATCCGGATTCAATCATCCTGAATGAGTTGTTTTCAGGAATGTAAAGCTGGATGCTGTCAAGGAATGGATATGCAATCTCAAGATAATATTCTATTGCCGCATTTGTTCTGTTGTCCGGCGTAAAGCGAACCCAGTATGCCGAGTCCGTATAGCCGAACCCTGGATTTCTTGCGTCCGATCTTACCCACCGATAGCACCACCTCACCGCTGTTATATCCTGTATGGACATTCCTCCCGCCGGGTCCTCCAGATATTCCATTCGCGGCCCCAGTGTGATTTTTTTAAGATTCGCATCAAGGATTATTGTATTGGGGAAAACTGGCGAAAAGGCGACACAGGATAATGCCACTGCCAAAGAAATTTCGATGAAAATCCTGGCATGTCTCATGATGGAAACGTCCCGCTAGTTATTTTACTATAACAAACAGTGTTTAAAATAATTAATCCAGATAAACAAGTATCTCGTGAATTATATGCCTATATTCACCCCTGAAGAGTTGCCGGGGCGCCAATGAAAAAATTATGCAATAACACGGTTTATGTTTTTATAACTAACTCACTCTTTTTGTCATATTATTGGAACGAGAACAAGAATGAATGTGTTTCCAGGACCGGCGTTTATGGTTGTTTGTATGTTATGGGGCATTTATACTAGCTATAATCCAACCTGTCAATTTCAATTTGCTCAGAGTGATAATTGACAAGAATGAAGTGATAGTAATGATTTAAAGTACGCGAAAAATATCACTTCCGCGCTGAATATTGTTTTCATTTTATAAAATTATTATTTTCAGTTTATAAGTTGGTAATAATCAAAAAAAAATATGTAATAAGCCTCACTTCGTGCATGCCCGGCGCCTTTATCCAGATTATAAGTTAGTAATTAGTGCGAAAGTGAAAGCATTGACATCGTATTTCTTATTTCCATGCTTGATAAATAAACAAGCACAATCCGATACAGTCCCCACTTTAATTCAGGAAGTATGATATGAATAACTCGCTGAAAATATTTTCCGGCTCGTCGAACCGTCCTCTGGCCGAAGAGGTCGCATCGTATCTCGGTTTAAAACTTTCCGTTGCTGAACTGGTGCGGTTTAAAGACGGCGAGATTGGCGTTAAAATATGCGAGAATGTACGCGGCGTTGACGTTTTCATTATACAGTCAACTTCCTGTCCGGCAAATGACCATCTGGTGGAACTGCTTCTGCTGATTGATGCCGCCTTTCGCGCTTCAGCCGTGAGGATTACGGCAGTGATGCCGTATTTCGGATACGCCCGGCAGGACAGGAAGGTGGAACCCCGGGTCCCCATATCGGCAAAAGTTATAGCGAACACCCTCCAGGCGGTCGGCATCAACAGGATTTTAACGATGGAACTTCATGCCGACCAGATCCAGGGTTTCTTTGACGTGCCGGTAGACAACCTGTTCGCATCCCCGATTGTAATTAATTATCTGAAAACAAATACAACGAATAATTCCGTTGTCGTATCACCGGATACCGGCGGGACGGTTCGGGCCAGGCATCTTGCAAGCAGAATAGATGCCGGACTGGCGATAATTGACAAGAGAAGACCCAAGGCCAATGTTTCAGAGGTGATGAATGTGATCGGAGATGTCGCAGGCAAGAATTGCATTCTCATCGACGATATGATCGACACGGCAGGGTCCATCACCCAGGCTGCGAAGGCCCTGAAAGAAGCAGGCGCTTTGAACATCGACTGCATCTCCACGCATCCGGTGCTCTCGTCAAATGCTTCGGAACGGCTTGATAAAGCGGGATTCAAGGAAATCATTCTCACCAATACCATTCTCATGCCGGAGGAGAAGAAACTGCGGAACATGAAGGTGTTATCTATTGCGCCATTATTTGGCGAGGCGATCAAGAGAATTCACAGGGGGGAATCGGTCAGTTCGCTGTTTGTATAGGGGCCGGATACCCGGCAATGCAATCCGGGGCATCCTGTTTGCATGACATTATAAACATAAGGAGTGATAAAATGAGCTTAAAAAACAATCTTTTTACTTCTGAATCAGTATCCGAAGGACATCCCGACAAGTGCGCGGACCAGATATCTGACGCAATAGTTGATGCGCACATTAAAGGAGACAATAAATCAAGGGTGGCATGTGAAACTCTCGTAACCACGAATCTGATAGTTGTCTCGGGTGAAATTACCTCCGGCGTTACCGTAGATTACGAGAAGGTCGCGAGAAAAGCCGTGGAGGATATCGGGTATTCCGATGCAGAAATAGGATTTGATGCGAAGTCATGCGATGTCAAAATCTTTGTTCACTCACAATCACCTGACATATCCCAGGGCGTTACCGAGGGCGAGGGCCTGTTCAAGGAACAGGGGGCGGGGGATCAGGGAATGATGTTCGGGTACGCGGT
>JAFGJX010000030.1 GCA_016928865.1 Spirochaetota bacterium | reverse complement strand
AATCCCTCGCGCGCCGGCTCTTTCTCGGCGTCGGCGATAATCGTCATGTGCGCCAGGACCATGGTCTCCGGGTGCAAGGAGGGAAAAGAGCGGACCAAGTTCCACGAATGGTTCATGTTCGACCTGGGACTGGCGGCCCAGAACCTCTGCCTGCGCGCTCACGAGCTCGGCCTGGGGACCGTGCTGGTCGGCAGCATGGACCATGACGCGTGCGCACGCCTCCTCCTGGTGCCGGAGGGATACGAGGTGGTCATGGCCATCCCCATTGGCAGGCCGGCGGCTCCCGGAGGAAAAGGGCCCTCCCGCAAGGAGCTGAAGAGCTTCGTGCACCTCAACACGTTCGGCGAACAGTACGGCAAGATATACTGATGAAAGAAACCGCATCGATGAACATACCAGCAAGAAGCGAAATTCAGGAGAGGGACCGCTGGGACCTGACGCCCCTCTTTCCGACCGACGACGCGTGGGAATCGCTTTTTTCAGAGATTGAGAGCCTGCTCCCGCGCTATGAATCATACCGCGGGCGCCTGGCCGAGTCAGCGGACCTTTTCAGGGGGGCGATCGAATTTGACCTGAATACGTCGCGCTCGCTCGAAAAGATCTTTACCTACGCGCATCTGAAAAGCGACGAGGACAAGGCGAACCAGCGCTACCAGGGACTGTACCAGCGCGCGATGAGCCTTTACACCCGCGCGTCCGAACTCTCCAGCTATATCACGCCCGAGATTCAATCCATTCCGGGGGAGGTTATGGAGCGTTATCTGAGCGACCCGGGGCTCAATGAATATCGCTTCTATCTCGACAAGATACTCAGGTACCGGCCCCACACCCTCTCGACCGAGATCGAACAGATCCTCGCAATGTCGGGCGAGATGAGCCACGCTCCATCGGAGATATTCAGCCAGCTTGATAATGCAGACCTCACGTTCGGTACCATCGTCGATGAAAGCGGGAATGAGGTCGAGCTCTCGCACGGCAATTTCAGCACCTTCCTCATGTCACAGGACCGTGAAATCAGGAAAAGGGCGTTTTTCCAGTATTACCGCTCCTACGACAACCACAAGAACGCCATCGCGGCGGCACTGAATTATTCGAACAAGCGGGACTGCTTCTATTCCCGTGTGCGGAAGTTCGAGAACTGCCGGCGCCAGGGCCTCTTTGCCGACAGGGTTCCCGACGATGTGTACGACAACCTCATAACCGCCGTTAAAAACAGGCTGTCTCCGCTCTTTACGTATCTTGATTTCCGGAAGCGAATCCTCGATCTGGACGAACTGCACTTCTATGACACCTATGTCCCCATCGTAAAGCATGTTCCTTTTTCCATGCCTTACGAGGAAGCGGTGGAGACCTGCTCGGCCGCGCTCGCCGTTCTCGGCGAGGAATATACCGCGACCATGAAAAAGGGACTGACGGGCGGATGGGTTGACCGGTATGAAAGCAGGGGGAAGCGGAGCGGGGCCTATTCCTCCGGCTGCTACGACTCGCCGCCCTACATACTGATCAACTACCGGAACGACAACATCAACAGCCTGTACACGCTGATCCACGAAGCGGGACACTCGATGCACTCATGGTACTCCAACCGCAGCCAGCCATACGTGTATCACGACTACACGATCTTCGTCGCCGAGGTCGCGTCCACATTCAACGAAACCCTTCTGAGCGCCCACTTGCTGCGGCGCTACGAGAACGACCGGAACATGAAGGCGTATATCCTAAATCGCGAAATCGACAACATACGCGCGACCCTGTTCCGCCAGTGCATGTTCGCGGAGTTCGAGCTGCTAACGCACCGGGCGGTCGAGGAGCACAGGCCTCTCACCCTCGAAGCGATGCGCGAAATGTACCGCGGACTGCTTGCAACCTACTTCGGCGGACACCTGGCGCTTGACGAGGAGCTGACCCTGGAGTGCCTCAGAATACCCCATTTTTATTCCCCGTTCTACGTATATAAATACGCCACCGGCATATCCGCGGCCATCGCCCTGGCCCTCTCGGTCGAAGGGGGAGGCGCCAGCGTGCGGGACGCCTATCTGGCCTTCCTTTCTCTCGGGGGCAGCATGTTCCCGCTCGACGAGCTCCTCGCAGCGGGCGTCGACATGTCCACCCCGGCGCCCATTGAAGGCGCCATCAGCCATTTCAGCGGGCTGGTTGACCGGCTCATCGGGCTGGAGGACGTCCTGCGCGGTTAACAGGCCTCATGCGAAATAAACAATTGACAATATTGTCAGAATTGTGTATACCAAACTATCGGGATTAAAACCAGTTGCGCCAGGGGATATCTGCATGGAACACAACTCTGCACTGTATTCATATACCTATCTGCCTACAGAGGACATATTGCATTTCAGGGTGAATGTGGACAAGGTGGACAAGGACACCGCGTCCGCCATCTACGATGCCGCGAAAGTGGAGAACGGACTCCCCGAGCATTCCTATTTCATCATGGACGCGGGAACGGTCACGGAGATCAGCGACCCCGCGATCGGCATACTGATGAAGGCCATGTCCATCATGAAAAAGATCAAGGGCTACCTGGTGATGATCATGAAAGAGGATTTTCTGCAGAAGATAATGATCGAGCATCCGGAGATGTTCAACTACATGGCCGTGTTCCACAACCTGGATGACGCGATAGCATTCATCCAGCGCTCGAAGCAGTAATCATTTCAACGCGCGCGAAAGGCCCGCCAGCAGGGCCATGACCTTTTCCGCAAGCTGCACCGAAAGCGTCCCGGTACCGCAGCTGGGCGTTACAATCGACTGCCCGAGCACAATCTCTTCCCGTACTCCCCGCTGCACCAGCCGGGCCACGAGCGCATGAAACTGCTCCTCGACCCCCTCCGGCGTGGCGGCCTCGATCTTGTCCTTCAGGGTCGGCACCACACCCCAGGCGACACACTTACCCCTCTCCAGGTAGGATACGACGTTCCGCGCGTTTATGAATTTATCGACTATGATCTCGTCCGTGGCGTCGAAGTTAATGATGTCCAGGTCAAGGTCCGGGTCGAGCAGCACGTCCCAGTCCGCGTTGCCGCAGCAGTGGGTGCCGGCAAGCCCCACCTCGCCGTGTATGCCCAGTATGATCTCCTTGAAGGAAGCGGCAATCTGCGACGTATCCACCGAGTAAAATCCGGAGCCGATGATGGACAGCGAAGGCTCGTCAAAAAAGACAATTGCCCGGTCCGCATGCTCCCTGAGCTTCCGCACCTGCCACCGTGCGTTCATGGAGCAGCTCTTGACAACCGCGTCAAATAGATCGGGCTTGTAGAGCGCGTATTTGCCGTCCGTGGCGTCAGTCATGAGCCCCAGCGTCAGGGGACCGGTGGTTTCACCCTTCAGGGCGAATGCGCCATCGGCCCTGCCGCCGCGCACCCCGCTGATGAAGCTGCCGAATCCCGCTGCATATTCGTCATCGAGGCCAAAATATTCCACGTCATCCTCGATAACCTTTGTATAAAAGCGCTCCAGCTCTCCCGCCAGGTCGCGCGAGGTGTCAAACCCTGCCTTCCTGTTCACCGGATCAATCGCGAAGCAGGGAAGCCTCCTGCTGAACTGGACGTTCATGTCTTCAAAAAAATCCCTGCGCGGAAGCTGCGGCCATGCGGGTATGTCCGGCAGCGTATCAAATACGAGCCCGCAGGCCTCCTCTGCCGATGCATGAGGGAAGCTCCCTATAACCGTTGCCGCTCCGCCTGGTGTTACCTTCATATCTGCTACCACGCTATAACTGATTTGCTGCTAAAACAGCGTTACATATACTACAAACGGTATGATTTTTGTAAATAATAAAAACCCGCTCCAAGCCCGGTGCCGGGCCGCTTGTCCTCGCTTCAATAACCCGCTATCTGATTTTAAACCGCGCTTTCTCCCTGTGCCGGGTGAGGTGGAGATATTTTCGGTGAGCCGATGAGGCAAACCGTCCGATGACGCTCTTCAGGTCGGAAGAATCCAGAAGTTCCCTGAACCCGGGAATCCTTTTCAATCTCGCGCTGATGCTGTAATAATCCGGCTCTTCCGGATTGAAAATTATATCATCGTCTCTTACGACGCCGGGGATGTGCTGTTTCTCCATGACCCGTGAAAAAAAATGCTTCATGATGTTCGAAAATTGCTTCTCCAGGTCGATAACATCTTCCGCCCTGTTGATCGTATCTCTCATTTCATGCACCATCTCCTTTTCCAGAAGCGCGAAAGAAATAATTCCCTTCATGTACAGCCTCCCAAAGATTTAATATTTTTTTTTGCGCACCAGTTGCAGCAGTCACATATGCCGGATACTGACAGTATAATTAATTATGTCCGTCATTGCAAGCAATGACGCCGGATCAATGAAATTAATTTTGACTATGGTCGGCAATTATCATACCTTATTCACTACAAACGGGTCACACCGGGAGGAATACCATGAAAGGAGAAAAGCTGAAAGAGTATCTCGATAAAAACCAGATCCGGTACGAAATGATTCATCATCCCCTCGCCTATTCATCGACCAAGACGGCCCATCTGGCCCATGTCCACGGCTATGAAATGGCGAAGCCGGTAATCGTCAAAATCAACGGCAGGCTGGTGATGGTGGTGATGACAGCGAACCAGAGGGTCAATCTCTCTCTGCTGAAGGCGCTGTTTCAAACTGACGATGTGGAACTGGCCTCGGAATCCGAGTTCGTCAGGAAATTCGGCGACTGCGAAATGGGCGCCATGCCCCCCTTCGGGAACCTGTACGGCATGGAGGAGATCGTATCCGACGAGCTGGCAAAGGACGAGGAAATCGTATTCAACGCCGGCACGCATACCGATCTTATCAAGATGAAATACAGGGATTTCGAGAACCTGGTGCATCCGCGTATTGTGAATTTCAGATTTTCACTCTGACGCAAGCAACAATCATAACGGTGACGATTGGATGCGTGGGATTGCAGTTCACCGGGCAGGATGCCCGGACCTCGGTGAACCGTTACAATAGCAGGTGATAATGCCGGGCAATGTAGAGCCGGAGTGCTTGAGCGACTTCCCGGGCAAAATCTTTTCTGAGAGCGGGATCCGAATCCCTGATTTCACGGCATACCTCAAGCTGAAATCCGCTGATGAAGCGGGATGGGGTATAGGCATACAGGTTGTCGATTGATCCGTCCTTCACGCCGCAGAAAGCCTTGATGTTATATTCTCCGCTCAGATACAAATAAGCCGGTGCCGGCACCAGATCACTCGGTACAACAGTGTAATCCTTTCCATAGTCCCGGTTAATTTCATCGAGCCCGTTCTGCAGCAATGCCCCGAAACTTTCATGACCCCGCATGCCGCCGCGCAGCAGCCCGGCAAGATCAATCGTATGGGCCTCCCGTGCGGATAAAAATCGGAGAGAGCTTCGTTCCGCGTATCCGTTTCCCTGGTCATTGATCACCTCGTCCGAATAGGAAAGCACGGTGGAAGTCAGGTTATACCCGATCATGACAGATTCCCAGTATAGGGAATAATCAGGCTCACCGCTGTTCGGCTTGCCATGCAGGTCGACAAGCAGTCCGGCGCCGAAGCGGCCAAGCACCGCGCCTATCGCGACCGCGCCGGTCATGACCTCGTGAAAATCTATCCATGCATCGCCGCCCCGCCCATCGACCGGGTTGCAGTCTTCGCCCCAATTCCTGTTCTGGTCAATCCTGGTCCGGCAGAGATTGTTGATCACCACATGCGGATATTTCCCGTGCGTCAGGTTCATGAGCCCTTCCACGATATCGCAGGCGAGAGCGATAGTCTGGACATCATTAGCCGTGGTAATGTATTCATCACAGTCCTCGCTTCGGTCGGGGATGTCAGCGGGTGTCGCCGATCCGCCATGCGGGACCGTGATTATGATCGGAAGGTTCCCCGCAAGATATACCACGTCGCCCGGTACGCTTGTGGCGACCGAATAGAGGACGCCGGGCACCGCTTTCGTTATCCCTGGCGTGTAGGGCACGATCTCTTCCGGGAGCGAGAAGGTGTATCGAGGGACCATGAGCAGGTATTTTTCCTTGTCCGGAGAACGCAGGCATGACGACGCAAGCACCATCACGCATGCGAGTAATCCTGATAATGCATGGAGACTCTGCCTGTTCATATCAGTCCTGAAATACTCCTAACCGGACAACATTGCGGTGATATGCTCCCGCCATCATGCTTCCGGATACAGTCTTCTGGTATTTTTCCCCATCAGGGTCACGGCAGCGGCGCGCGTCATGAGCCGGGTCATTACAAAGGCGGCGATACGGTTCATGCGACCGGGCACGATGCACGGCCGCCTGCCCAGCGCCGCAAACGCTTCTGCTACGACCGGACCCGGCTCCATAAACGGCATCCCCGGCACATTGTCAAGGCGCGCGCCCGACTTCACAATCGCGGGCGTGTTGGTCGCGCCCGGGCACAGGGCAAGAACATCGACGCCGCTGCCGCGGAGTTCGTCCCAGAGCGCCTCGGCAAGCACCAGGTTATACGCTTTTGTCCCTGCGTAATTGGCGACAATGGGCGTGCCCTGCAGCGCCGAGCTCGATGAAAGGAAAATCATGCCTCCCCTTCCCCGCTCGATCATTGCCGGGCCCAGCTCGCGCGCCAGCGCCATCGGCGCCCTGCAGTTCACCGCAATGGCATCGAGCATTTCACCCACATCTGTCTTCATGAACCCGCCCGCGGACCCGTATCCCGCGTTATTGACCAGCAGGCCGATGGATATGTCCGCAATGACAGGACGTATTCGTGCCATGAAGTCCGGCGTAGATAGATCGACCGTAATGATGCGGGCTTTCACCGTGAAACGCGCCTCAAGCTCAGCCGCTGCGTCAGGCAGCAACTTCTCCTGAATATCGGCAAGCGCCAGGTTCACGCCACGCGCGGCAATCTGGCGCGCGAATTCCCTGCCTATGCCCGACGCACCGCCGGTGACAAGCGCCCAGGGCCCATACCGGTCCGCAAACGAGAATGATCTCATCGACATCCCTCCATCATGGTCCGATCCGAAAGTCACCGCGTCAGCTTCAGGATCAAGTCAGCAAACCCGGGATAGGCGCTGATCAGATCCTCCCGCGCCCCCGAGGTGTAATCTTCGTACGAGAACCCCGGGGACACCGTTGTTCCCATGAGGGCGAAGGAGCCGCCCTCGATAAGCCTCGTTCCCTGCCAGACGCCGGCAGGGACTGCGTGCTGGGGACGTTCTCCTCCCGCTATATCGCTGCCGAGCACGGTACGTCTTCCCGATCCGTCGGGAAACAGCTCAAGCATCTCGACAGGGTCGCCGAGATAAAAATGAAAAATCTCGTCAGAACAAAGCCGGTGCATCTCCGAAAAGGTCCCGGACGCAAGGAGATAGTATATCGCCGTCGACATCGAGCGAGGACCGGCATAGCGGTCCGGGAGGCTTCCTCCGTATATCCGATCTCCGGAGCGGTATGTTTCGCGAAAATATCCTCCCTCGATCTTATGCGGCTCAAGACGCAGCAGTGCTATCAATTCATCGGCCGTTGGCATTGAAACTCCTCTCGAACATGTATATATGACTGTGAGGAATGCTAATGGAAAAGGCGTGATGAAATCAAGAAAAAACTATTTATAACACTATTTTTATCAACCGCGTTGAGCCGTCATTCCACGGGATGAGGGTTCATCGGACTACTCGACAGCATAAAATCTATTCCTTCTCTTCCGCAGCGGTACGGGCTTTCATTCGTGGCCTGCCGTTGCGTTTCCTCGCCCGCGATCGCGCGAACTCGTCCAGGAATTCCTTCGATGAAAGGTATTTGTCCGCGAAAGTAACGATGAAGGACTCCTTGTACTTCGGCGGCACCAGGGTGAGCGGCCACATATGCTTGACAATGATGTCACGCTCGATATCATTCAGTTTGAAATATTTCGCCGCGTTTTCAAGCGCGATCCGGGGATGCTCGAATCCGTGGAATTTGTCCCGCGCGAGTTCAGGTTCGTCATGGTTCCGCCAGTCATACAGAAAAAAATCATGCAGCATGGCGCCGCGCGCCGCAGAGCGATAATCCAGCTTCAGCAGCTTGCACGCCTGATAGGAAAAATACGCGACGTCCCGTACGTGGTCATAGATCGATGAATTGTGATGAAAGAACCCCTTGAGCCTCAGAAATTCTTCATGTTCGCAGATGTCACGCACGATATCATAGAATTCTTTCTCAAACGGTCTCCGGCCCTCCAGGTCCTGGAAGATCTTTTCCTGGACCGACTTCACCATGCTATTCACCCTGTTTTTTATTTCGATATTGATTTTACTGTCGATATACCTGTTGAGATTGGGAAAGGCGCTTCTGAGGCGCTGGAATGAATTGAGGATCTTCTCTATCTCAACATTGCTCAGGTTGAAATACTCGTCATAGAGATACGCTATCCTGTTTCTGAAGGCCGTAATGGAGCTGACAGAAAAAACAACATCGATCCCCATATAGGCAAGAAACATGAAGGCGGCGACTGTCAGGTGCCGTTCATCAACCACGAGCAGATAGCGCGCCACCACCGGATGAATAAACGTGACGAACACTAAAGCCAGCGCCGTCCAGAAGAGTGAAAACAGAAGACAGATCCTTCCGTGAAGGTTGAACCTGTTGTTTGAATAATCCCACAGTTTCAGCTTAAATATCTTTTCAAACAGGAAGCCGACCGCGTATTCCACCGCGGTCAAGACGACGCCGTACACCAGCAACTCCAGCAGATCCGGAAAGTCGCGAATAAAAGAATACACAACGAGAACAAAAAGCGCGCCAAACCCGTATATCGGGATAAACATCCCATAGAGAAACCCGGCGTTGATAAATCTTCGCTGTATCGAGGAGCGATATATGACCTCGATTATCCAGCCGATAAACGAGTATACCGCAAAAAAAATCACCCAGTGGGATGCTCCCATCCCCACAAAATCCGCCATGGCCTGTGTCATAGTAACCCGAATCCAATCGTGCGATGTATCAGCTCTATCTGGAAAAAACCGGGCAAGGTGGTTACAGCATTATTGCGCCTGAATTAAACCCGGATATAATCCGCCCGGTCCTTCAGAATTGATATCGGCTGCATGTTCAATTATATGAAATCGGAAAGGCGGGATCCAGGCGGGGTATCGATCAGGGCAAAGGCGTTTTCTTGAAAAGCTTGCCCATGGTATACAGACCGGACTTGGCCTCATTTATCGTTTTTCCGTCTTCGTCATAGAAAACCCAGTTGCCGTTCCGCTTGTCGTTATTGTATTCTCCGAACGCCTTGATGTTTGATGTTGGATAATACTCCCTGAACTGTCCGTTCTTTTTCCCCATCACGAAAACACCCTCGTACTTCAGGCGGCCGTTTTTAATGAAGTAGGTCTTCCAGTTCCCATGGCGGACGGGATTATGGGACTGCCCGGTCATGGTTCCTTCGCCGACCAGCTTTCCCTCCTTGTATATCCAGCACATCCCGTCAATCATACCGTCCTTCAGGGTCAGCTTTTTGGCGATTCTCCTGGACTTGTCGTAATAGATCCACAGCCCGGACTGCAAACCGTTCTTATACTCGCCTTCGGAATCAAGCCATCCTTCCGGAGAGAAGGAGCGCCACTGCCCCTCCATCACTCCGTTCTCATAATTTCCTTCCATGTATTTATTGCCGTTATTATGGAAGAGCGTCCATTTACCGCTCTTCTTGCCATCCGCACATTGCCCGGACATTATCCTCTGCCCTCCGGGGTAATTCATGTACGACTCGCCGTTCAGCCGGTCGTCTTTGAACGTCTCGTAGCTTTTCAGCACGCCGTCTTCGTAATACTCGCGCGAAATCCCTTCCCGCATGCCGTCGCGGTACTCCTCTTCTTTCTGGAGAACGCCGTTTTCAAAAAATATTTTTTTTACCCCGTGTATCCTTCCGTTCAGGAAGGGTGTTTCGGCCTTCACCTTTCCGGAAGGATAAAACTCTTTGACGATTTCAGGCTCCTGCTGCGATTCTGCCTGCGGGCCTGCCTGCTCGCCATTGCCATTAATCGAAGCGATTTTATACAACCTGCCGTAACTTTCCGAAGAACCGACAACGCACAACACGACAACGAACATTGCCTTGCCGATACCACCCGCGAACCTAATCATTCTCTACTCCTCCATGCGGCCCATTATATTCATCGAACAATATGCCGGGTGATCGCGTAAATCAAAGCAACAAAATGGAAATCATACGATTTAGTAAATAAAAAAAACGAGTTAATTTCAAATTAATTATAACAATTTCTTTTAAAAAAAAACCCGCGATATTACGCATTTTTTAATCAATTTTCACTGTGCTCCCTTAAAAAAACCGACAATATCACATAATAGTATACCTATTGCGCAGAAAAAATAATTTGACACACCGACATCGATAGCAATGATGATTTTTCAGCGGACATGGACGAACACCGGGATCCACCCCGGACACATAATTTTACTGGACGGCCAGATGGAAGAAGAAAGCGCGCTTATCAGGATACGCAAGGAAAAACTCAAAGAAATCCGCGAGGATCTCGGAATAAATCCCTATCCGTATACCTACGACGTATGCGATTACTCAGCGGAAATCATCGCCGGCTTCGACGAGACCCGTGTCCCGGAGAGGACGGTCAGCATTGCGGGGCGAATCATGACCATCCGCGAGATGGGAAAGGCCAGCTTCTGCACCATCCAGGACCGCGACGGCAGGATACAACTCTACGTCGCGTTGAACACCATCGGCGAAGAGAGTTACCGTCTCTTTAAAAAGCTCGACATCGGCGATATCATCGGCGTGAAAGGCCCGGTAAAAAAAACCAGAACGGGCGAAATAACGGTCTTTATAACCTCGCTCACCCTGCTCGCCAAAAACATACGCCCTCTGCCTGTTGTAAAGGAAAAGGACGGCGAAGTGTTCGACGCCTTCGCTGACAAGGAGCTCCGTTACCGGAACCGCCACGTGGACCTGATCGTCACCCCGGGCGTGAAAGAAACCTTCCTGAAGCGCATTGCGATCATCAGGAACTTCAAGAAGATACTCGACGCCAAGAACTTCAACGAAGTGGAAACCCCGGTGCTCCAGCCGGTCTACGGCGGCGCCGCCGCTTCACCGTTCACCTCGTGGCACAACGCCCTGGACATGACCCTCTACCTGCGCATCTCGCTGGAGCCCTATCTCAAGCGGCTCATCGTTGGCGGGTTCGACCGCGTGTACGAGATCGGCAAGTGCTTCCGCAACGAGGGGATCGACCGCACCCACAATCCGGAATTCACCATGCTCGAGCTTTACCAGGCCTATGCCGACTTCAACGACATGATGGCGATTACCGAGGAGCTCATCGAGCAGACCGCCCTTGCTGTCAACGGAAGCACGGCCATATCCTACGAGGGAAAAGAGATCGAGCTGAAGACGCCGTGGAAACGGCTCAGGGTGACGGATGCGCTCAAGGAATACACCGGCCTCGACGTCATGGTCATGAGCGATGACGAGCTCAGGGCGGAGCTGGAAAAACGGGACGCGCATCTGAAGGGTGATTTTGTCCGCGGTCTGGCCATCGACGAGCTCTTCAAGGTACTGGTGGAAGACAGGCTCATCCAGCCCGTGTTTATAACGCACCACCCGGTTGAGACCACGCCGCTCTGCAAGCCTGACTACGACGACGAACGCTTTCTGCAGCGCTTCGAGCTTTTCATCAACGGGACGGAGATCGCCAACGCGTACAGCGAATCGAACGACCCCGTATTCCAGCGGAAGACCCTGTACGAACAGTCGCTCCGGCGCGCGGTCGACGAAGAAGCGCCGCCCATGGACGAAAACTTCGTGCAGGCGATCGAGACCGGCATGCCGCCCACCGGCGGCCTCGGCATCGGCATCGACCGGGTCGTCATGCTCCTCACCGGAGAGACATCAATTCGCGACGTACTCCTCTTTCCCACGATGCGGCCGCAGGACTAGCGGCTCCATCCAGGCAGCGCCGGACGGAACAGATTGCTATCCCCAACTCCTTTCCTTCGCCGTAACACTCAATCTGGTTGTCAGGATCATTGACCGGCGAAACGCTCGGATTCTACACGCCTCGCGAGGCTGTTGCAACGCGGCGCGGGAAAATTACGGCACCCATCATTCAGTTTTTTTCTTGCAATTGACATGCGACCATCCACTACATTGTTCATACAGGGCATGCCCGGTCGGGCCGGGCGCTGCGGGTGGGACCGTACGTGCCCTGCCTGAAAGAAACAAAAGGAGTTCACGCACTATGTCACGCTGGCTTGTTACGGGCGGTTCGGGTTTCCTGGGAATCAATCTCATTCGCTACCTTGTTCAAAGGGGACATCAGGTCGTTTCATTGGACATTGAACCTTTTACCTACAGCGACATGCAGGGAAAGATTGATAGCGTTCAGGGAGATGTCCGTAACCGCGCCACGGTAGACGCCTGCATGGCCCGGGGAATTGACGTGGTGATGCATGGCGCCGCAGCCCTGCCCCTGTACAAGAAAAAGGACATTCTCTCCACGAATATTGACGGCACGCGGAACGTCTTTGCTTCGGCCCAGGCCCACCGGGTAAAGCGCGGAATTTACATTTCTTCCACGGCGGTGTACGGCATTCCCGAAAAACATCCCCTCTATGAGGACGATCCCCTGATTGGCGTCGGTCCTTATGGAGTGAGTAAAATCGAAGGTGAAGGCATCGTGAAGCACTTCCGCGAGAAGGGCATGTTGATCACAACCATCCGTCCAAAATCCTTCGTGGGACCGGAGCGCCTGGGGGTGTTCGCCATATTCTATGAATGGGCCAGCGAGGGGCGCTCCTTTCCGATGATCGGGCGGGGAACGAATCTTTATCAACTCCTTGACGTCGGGGATTTATGCGAAGCGATTTACCTGGCAGCGCAGCACCAGGACGGCCACACGGTAAACACCGAGTTCAATATCGGCGCGAAAATTTTCTCCACCATGCGGGAGGATTATCAAGCCGTACTGGATCATGCCGGGTTCAATCGGAAAATTCGCAGCTCCCCGGCAAACCTGGTGATCCTGGCCCTGGAAATACTGGAATTCTTCAAGCTGTCCCCACTCTATCCATGGGTGTACAAAACCGCGACCAAGGATTCCTTCGTTGCCATTGACAAAGCTGAAAAATTGATAGGGTTCTCTCCCCGTTTTTCCAACAAGGAGGCCCTGATCCGTAATTATAAATGGTACATCGAACATCGGGACCAGTTTCATGCATCCCGGGACAAAACGCACCGCGTGCCGTGGAGTCAGGGAATATTGGGGCTTGCCAAGTATTTCTTTTAACGAGAGAAGAAATTTTAAGCTTTTGCCCATCGCTTTTTCTGCTGTAAGGGGCTTAATTTGAGAGGGGGCGGCTTCAGATAAAGAACATTGTGTCCCCCGGGGCGGTACCTATGAGGGGGTTAAATTCATAGAAAGTTCAAGTCGAATCTATTCACACCCGCAAGGAGATTTTACAATGGGCATCCCGCGAATATTCAGCATCACTGAAAGTGCTCACCGCATCCACAACCCGATCACACCCGAAAAGCTTGCCATACTCGGCGCGGCGCTGCGTCTGGAATCGGGGGCCCGAGTGCTCGACCTCGGCAGCGGTTCGGGGGAGATGCTGTGCACCTGGGCGCGCGATCACGGCGTCATCGGCACCGGCATCGACGCAAGCCAGTTGTTCACCGAGCAAGCGAAACTCCGTGCCGAAGAGCTCGGCGTCGCCGATCAAGTCATTTTCATCCATGGCGATGCCGCCGGCTATGTCTCTGACGAGAAGGTCCGTGTGGCAGCCTGTGTCGGTGCAACCTGGATTGCCGGGGGAGTCGCCGGCACTATCGAACTTCTGGCGCGGAGTCTGCGCACCGGAGGTATCATACTCATCGGCGAACCCTACTGGCGGCAGTTGCCGCCGACCGAAGATGTCGCCAGGGGGTGTCTTGCCAACTCGATCTCCGACTTTCTCATGCTTCCGGAACTTCTCGCGTCTTTTGGCCGCCTTGGCTGCGACGTCGTTGAAATGGTCCTGGCTGATCAAGACAGTTGGGACAGATACGAGGCTGCCAAATGGCTCACCATGCGCCGGTGGCTTGAAGCCAATCCCGGCGACGAGCTCGCCAAAGATGTTCGCGCTCAACTGACCACGGAACCCGAGCGCTACGCCGCTTACACGCGTGAATACCTGGGCTGGGGCGTGTTCGCGCTGATGCCGCGGTGATGCGTTGGCGCACCCGGCTGATCGTCAACGGCAGTGCCGCGCAGCGGACTGAGGGCCCCTCCCGCTGGAAAAGGAGGGGCCCCGGTTGACGAACATCAATTGAGCTATCCCCGGGATAAATCAATCAGCAATAGCCCACCAATCATCACTTTCAATATTGCCCATAGACACCGAATATCCGAATAAATAATTTTCCCCTTCTCCGGTCAGGGTTCGTGATGAGGAAGAACCGATGCCGATACGACGCCGGAATACTTGTTATGTCCCATTAACCACAGTGCGCTGATTATTTGCCACACTCCCTGACTTTTGCAATACCTTTCCACAGTTCCCCCACTGTTTCCCCATACCGTAAAAGAACCCTCATAAAACAGCACGCCATCGGTAAAAATTAAACCCCAATATCTGATGTCAGTAATTAACCTGTCTGATGGATTTTTTACCTTTGACGGAGAGATCAATAATACTAATATTGAAAAAAAATATATCGGAGGGTGGCGTATGAAAACATTCCGTATATCGGTCTTCTTTGCGTTCCTGCTCGGCCTCTGTTTATGCGTGCCTGCATGCGATACTCCCGGAAGCGGCGGAGAGATCATAATTCCCGGGCCTGGATCCGACGACGACACTTCCAGCGGCGATACCGGCGACGACGGCAACACGGGGGGCGGTGAAACTGATGCCATCAGGCTGGTGTTTGCCGGCGATACCATGATGGATCGAAAAGTCAAGAAGTCGGTCGATAACAACGCGGACGGGGATTACCGGTTCCTGTTTGAATATACGGCGGATTACCTGAGCGGGGCGGATATTGCCTTTACCAACCTGGAGAGCGTGATAAGCGACGCCGGATACGCGCAGGTGTATTTCGAGATCGCGTTCGAGGCTGACCCCGCCTCAGTTGACGGCCTTACCTGCGCGGGCATCGACGTGGTTTCCGTAGCGAACAACCACGCCTTTGACTATACGCGGACCGCTTTCAAGGACTGCCTTGAGCGCCTGACCGCGGCCGGGATAACCTATATCGGCGGCGGCGTCTTTGAGGAAGCCTATGCCCCGAAAGTATTCGACGTGAAGGGGACAAAGATAGCGTACCTTGCCTTTACCCTCACCGGGAACATATCGGAATCGGTAATGGCGGTCGATGAGGACGATCCCGACAGGGCGGGTGTGGCGTGGTACTACCCTGAATACGCCGATCCCGCCATCCAGCGCGCCAGGAGCATGGCGGATATAGTCGTTGTCTCAGTCCACTTCGGCGAAGAATACGAAACCGTTCAGAACGAGGAGCAGATAGAGGTGGCCGAGCACCTGGTCGACCAGGGCGCAACCCTCGTTGTCGGCCACCATCCGCACGTGGTGCAGCCGCTCGCGTCTTATGGCGGAGGGCACATCGCGTACTCACTCGGCAACTTTATCTTTGACCAGAGCGACGAGACAACGCACCGGGGCATGGTCCTCGAGGTGACGGTTCGCGATAAAATGATCGAAAGCGCGGTAGACCGATATATCAATATTAACGATTATTACCAGCCGGTTATGGAGTAAGGGTCGTTCTGTTTAGCGGCCGGGTAACGGCGGCCTCCCGACCGTCGATCCTACTACGACTATAATCGGCTATGAAGCGTTGGAAAAAAGAGCTGAGCGGCCGAGGACTGTCTGAGTTTTCAGCGATTTTGTCCGAGTTCCGCAGGCCGCGAGGCTTTTTCCCAACGCGTGATAAACCTGTTAGGATAGGCGCTGAATGCATCAGCCCCGCCTGTACCTGCCCATGAGCTGGCCCTGGCCGAGGATATGCCCCTCCATCGCCTTGAGAAGCTCCGCCTTGGAGGCGCGCTCCTTCAGCATGAGCATCGTATCCAGAGCATACACCTTGAAAAAGTAGCGGTGCGTTCCGCCCGGCGGGCAGGGACCGCCGTAGTCGAGCTTCCTGAAATCATTGATCCCCTGGAGCGCGCCACCCGGGAGCGCCTTCACTCCCTCCGGAAGCCCCGTGACCGAGGCCGGGATATTGAACACCACCCAGTGGACCCACGTGCCGACCGGCGCGTCAGGATCATCGCAGATCAGGGCGATGCTCTTCGCCCCCGCGGGAATGTTTGTCCACGCCAGCTGCGGCGACACGTCTTTATCATCGCAGGTGTACTTTTTCGGAATCATCTCCCCTTCCCCGAACGCAGTGCTCGTTACCGTAATAGCTCCCATAGCCGCACCTCCTGGATTGTTCGAATTGCCCTCTTTCGCGCAGTTGACCGTGGCAATCATAAAAAGAAGCATACCGGAAGACACAAGAATTATTTTATTCATGCGGCACCTCCTAACAGCAGCATGCTGGAAATAAAACATACGGGATCCGGTGAGGCCATGCGCCTTTCCGGTCCCCTTAATTTTGCGAGTCGAACAGCTCCCTGGCCTCCTGTTCCGCCTCGGCCAGGACATCCGGCCCGAACGTATTCATGATTATCTTGTCCATTTCGTTGCTGTAGCACTGGCTCCGGTCCGGGTCGCCTGGCTCAGACAGGACGAGATCAATACCGTACCTGGCCTTCATGTACTCCGCAAGAAACCGGGCAAACCGGTCATCATACCGGTCGCGCCCGAATACGTACAGCCGGTACCTGCCGCTCCGCGCGTCGATCCGCGCCCGCCGTATCGCATTTCTGCATTCATCGCGCGTTTCGCCGTCAGGGCGTACAACCGATGCCTCCGCGGGCCGTGACCCGACGTCCTTTACAACATCCCGGACGCATCCGACCGGCAGGCAGATCACGCCAAAAAGGATAAAAATTCTTGCAAATTTCATAGGGATATGCCTCACTATTGCACTGACTTGAAAATTACGCAAGAAGATTTTGCGGTTTTTCCTGGCGAACACGTACCATATATTCATACCGCGCGCTTTATTTCGACAGCGCCGGAACACATCGTACCATGACGAATGAAAGAAGGACACATACCAGGGTTCCCTTTACAATTGACGCCACCGTGAAGCACGGCAAGCGGCGGATATCCGGGTTACTGCTCAATATCAGCCTGCTGGGCATGTATATCGAGATAGCTGATAAAATTCCGTTAAATGAAGTTGTCGACGTGGAGATCGTTCTTGACTGCGGCGGCTCCCGGATGAGCCTGCTGCTCCCGGGCGAGGTCATCCGTTCAGAATCGGGCGGGACCGCGGTCAAACTCAGGGAGATGAACCTGGATTCCTATATCGCGCTCAGGAACCTTATGATGGATAATGCGAGCGATCCGAAAACGATCATGGACGAGTTCTCCAGATTTATCTCCGACCGTGGGAATCAATCGTTATAGATATAGAATCCCCTGCCCGATTTTTTTCCGAGATATCCCGCAGCCACGAATTTTTTCAGGAGCGGACAGGGCCGGTACTTCGCGTCAGAATACCCCCGGTACATCTCCTCGATCACGGCAAGGAGAACATCCAGGCCTATCATATCCGCCAGGGCCAGCGGGCCCATGGGGAAGTTGAGTCCCGCCTTCATGACGCGGTCAATCGATTCCGCGGTGCCCGCCCCTTCGTAGAGGAGATACACGGCCTCGTTGATCATCGGTATCAGCATGCGGTTGAGCAGAAAACCGGGATAATCCTTCGATTCAACATGGGTTTTTCCGAGCTTTTTCACAAAGATCTTTGCCGTTTCAACCGTTTCCCTGGTGGTGGCGATACCGGGAATGAGCTCCACGAGGTTCATCACGTGTGCCGGGTTCAGGAAGTGCATACCTATAACGGATTCGGGCCGCTTCGTGGCCGAGGCTATCTCCGTGATGGAGATGGACGAGGTATTGGATGCGAGCACCGCATCGGCGCGGGAGACGCGGTCAAGCTCGCAGAAGACGTCACGCTTGACGCCCAGGTCCTCGAAAACGCATTCAATAACAATCACTGCGCCGGAAATGTCTTCCACCGCGCCGCATACCGTGATGCGCTTCAGGATCCCCTCAACCTTGTTCTTGTCAATTTTGCCTGCCGCCGCATACCGCTTGAACCTGTCCTGTATCTTCCCGAGGGACGTAACCAGGCGTTCCCTGTTCGTGTCAAAAAGCAGCACTTCAAACCCGGCAGTGGCTGACGCGAAGGCGATATCCGTGCCCATGAGCCCGGTACCGATGATGGCGACAGTTTTCATATGGACCCCGCTTGTCAGGAACCGGGACGCGCAAGCGCCCGGTTCGTAATGAAAGCACCCGTATCTGAAAGTTCACACGCATCACATTAATTATGCAAGAAAAAAATAATAAATATTGACGCTGCCGGTCTGAGGCCTTACAGTTTCTCAAGATAGCCGCCATGAACGACGTATCATTACAGCTTTTATATGACCTCTCCGTGGTTTCCGACAGCGATCCTCCGGAATTGAAATCGATCTACGGCGCGGCGGTACAAACCCTGGAACTGCGCGCGGTGGACTACCTGACCATACGCGACCTGGTTCGCTATTCCGGCTCGGGAGATATTTCCCTGCACCTGCTTCTGTTGGCGATGTTCATCTCCCTGTCAGAAGGGAGCGTGTGCCTCGCGCTGGAACCCGTATCCCTCCGGAAGAAGCTGGAACCGGTCGCCGGCCCTGACGCCGATCGGCGTATACGGGAGGTCATCGGTATCCCGGAGCGCCATTCCGATCTCGTCTACACAATGCCCGCCGGCACTTCGCGCGCCGCTGTCGATCCGCGCGAGGCATACAAGCCGCTCATACTGGTAGACCACCCCCGGGGACGAGCGCTTTATTTCCAGAAATACCATTCCGCGGAGCGCGCCATGGCCGAATCTCTCTCCCTGATACTCGCGCGTTCTCCCGGTCCCAGAAAGGACCCTGAGGCGCTGGCGGCGGCCATGTCCGCAGTACTCCGGGAAAAACCTGCCATGATCAACGGGACTCCGGCCCTTCTCAACCGGGAGCAGACCCTCGCCGTGCTTCTGCCGGTTCTCAACAACTTTGTGCTCATATCCGGGGGGCCCGGCACCGGCAAGACCTTCATCGTGCTGACGCTCCTGCGTGTCATGGCGCGGATGGGCGTTTCGCCGCAGCGGATCAGGATCGCGGCGCCGACTGGCCGCGCGGCCCAGCGCCTGACCGACTCCCTGCGCGGCGGCATCGCAACCATCTCCGGCCCTGACGCCTTTGACAGCGGCATCGCAACCGTGCAGGGCACCACCATTCACCGCCTGCTCGGGTATGGCTCCTCACGGGGCGGGTTTTTTCACAACAGGTACAATCCCGTTCCCGCCGACCTCGTGGTCATAGACGAAGCCTCGATGATCGATATCATCCTGCTGGGAAGCCTGCTGGAGGCAGTAGACCCAACGGCGTGCCTGGTGCTGCTGGGCGATCGCAACCAGCTTCCTTCGGTCGAGGCAGGCGCCGTCCTCGCCGATCTCATACCGGACGACCTTGCGGCGACCTACAGCGCTGCGGCGCTCAGCGCCCTGTCAGCGCTCATGCCCGGCGTGGAACCACCCGGCCCGCCGCCGGCAGGGAAGACCGGCGCACTGCGGGTCCCGTCTCCTCTGGAAGACCGAGTGGTAATTCTTCGGGAGAGCTACCGTTCGGTTGCTTCGATCACGACGGTCGCAAAAAAGATCATCGCGCAGGACATCTCGGTGGTAGATGAGATCCCCGAACTCGATCCGCATGCCGGTCTTCCCGATCACGGCGTCTGGCGAATCGAGCCGGGCAGGAGCGGCGCGCCCTTCATTCCGGAACTTCGCGGCATCCTCGCTTCCTGGACGGCCCGCCAGTATGAAACCAAAATCGGTGACGGGATGACATTGAAAGAAATGATCAGAAGCGTTTCCGGCACTGATCTCTTTGCAGTACGCAATGACCCTGATAACATGCTGAAAAGAATAATCTCTTCCCTTGACGACTGGCGGATCCTTACTCCGCTCCGCGCGGGCCTGTCAGGCGCCTCGGGAATCAATGAATATCTTCAGGCTTCGCTCGCCAGCATCCTTGACGTGACCGGTGCGGGAACGCTCTTTTCAGGCGCGCCGGTTATTATAACCCGAAACGATTATGACCGCGGTCTCTACAACGGCGACACGGGAATTATTCTCCTGTCTGCCGACGGTCGCTATTATGGCGTGTTTGACCGTTCTGACGGCATTCGACTCTGCTCCGTGGAAACGCTCCCGCCGCACGATCTCTCCTATGCCATAACAGTGCACAAGAGCCAGGGATCCGAATACGGCAGCGTGTTCCTCGTATTGCCCGGCGCAGTAACCGCTTCATTGATGACCACGGAGATCCTCTACACCGGGCTGACTCGCGCGAAGACCCTTGCCGTCATCTACGCTGACAGGCCCACGCTTGCCGGCGCCATACGAAACAGAACGGAGAGAGAATCCGGGGCGATCATCTATAGTCGGGAGGCCGCTCCGGCATGATCAAAAGCTGCCACATGCATGAAGGCGTTACGAGGGCCGTTCTCCTGTTCCTCACCGCTGTGCTTGCCGCCCTGTCAGCATGCAGCGCCGCGGATGTCACCCGGCTGTTCAGAAAAGCCGACCTGGAGGAGACGGGCATACGGGTCCGTTTCAGTACAGTGGCGCGCGGCCTCTACAGGGAGCCATTCATAATCCGTTTCGATCGGATGCTTTACAATATATCAAACGGAGAGGTGCTGGTGCCGGCCTTCAATCTCTACACGACGGGCAACTTCGACAAGGCGGCGCCCGGCGCCGACCCGGCGCTCTCCAATTTCCTGGATCCGGACAGCAAGTTCAAGGATTCCTGGTTCGGCGTCTACATTATCATCGACGACGATATCGCCATGAGCCGCCGCTTTTTACTCAAAAACCCTCACGGCGATCCGGACGATCTTTCCAACCTGAACGAACGCTCCCTCCTTCTGCTTCCCGAGCTGGACCAGAAGATAATCGTGTGGTCAACGCACCAGAACCAGCAGGACTACACCCGCAACGACCTTGACCGTGAATTCCGCTTCTCGCAGAAAGAAGGGACAACGCTTAAAACAAACACGATCACCGACAGGCGGGGCATGTCATGGTATTCGATAACCGGCGATTTCGAAACCATCGCGGCCCTGACCGACGTGCGCAGGACCGGGATGAGGCTTTTCTCTTCAATACGGAATTATATCGGTCTGCCTGCGGACGCGGTGTACGAGCGGGTGGACCCGTGGCATCCCGTGCTGATACGGGGAAGAGTACTTGCGCGCTATTTCCGCTGCAGCGACGTGTTTTTCTGGGCCGTTGTGTACTATAACGGCAGCGCCTTTACCGACCGGTCGGGCCGCTTCATCGACAACTGGCATGACACCGATCTCCGTCAGGTTTTCGAGGAGATGTTCCAGAGCATGGAGATCGGCTGCGCGAAGCGCTGACTTCAAAAAAAACATTGACAAAAGCCGCCTCTCTCTGTGTCTGAATAGTATTTTCAAACAGAGGGCCCCAATGGATTACTCAAAGACCGTCAACCTGCCAACCACCGATTTTCCCATGAAGGCGAACCTGCCCCAGCGCGAGCCGGAGCTGCTCAGCTTCTGGGAGAAAGAAAGGATCTACGACAAGATCCTGGCATCGCGCAACGGGGCCGACCTCTACATCCTGCATGACGGCCCGCCCTACGCCAACGGGCACATCCATCTCGGCCACGCCCTGAACAAGGTGCTGAAAGACATCATCGTGAAGCACAAGACCATGATGGGCTACAAGGCCCCCTATGTCCCCGGGTGGGACTGCCACGGCCTCCCCATTGAACACAATGTCATGAGGGAGCTGGGCGCGAAAGCGGAAAGCATGCCCAAGGAAAAGATACGCGACCTCTGCCGCAATTTCGCGGAAAAATTCGTAAAGATCCAGATGGATGAATTCAAGCGCCTCGGCGTCTTCGGCGATTATGACAATCCCTACAAGACCATGACCCCGGATTACGAAGCCACCATCGTGGAATCGTTCGGTTCCATCCTTGAAAAGGGATACATCTACCGGAGCAAGAAGCCGATCTACTGGTGCCCGGTGTGCGTTACGGCCCTTGCGGAGGCAGAGGTTGAATACGCAAACCACACCTCGCCGTCCATCTACGTGAAGTTCAAAGCGGACCCCGCGACCGTGGAGATCCCGGGAGTCGATAAAAACAAACTGTACGTTGTTATCTGGACAACGACGCCCTGGACCATGCCGGCCAACCTGGCGGTCAGCTTCCATCCCGATTTCCAGTATTCGGCCGTGAAGTTCGGCGATGAATACTACATCGTCGCGAAGGGACTCATCGGCCAGATTGAGTCGGCCATCGGAAGGCCGATGGACAAGGAGATCCTGGTCGAAATGGACGCGATAAAGAAGCTCACGGTCTACCATCCCTTTATCGACCGCGAATCAAAGATCATTTTCGGCACACACGTCACTCTTGACGCTGGCACCGGCATTGTGCACACCGCGCCCGGCCACGGCCACGAAGACTACATCGTCGGCCTCGAATACGGCCTGGAGGTCTACTGCCCCGTTGACGAGAGGGGACGTTTCACGGACGACTTCAATGAGATGAAGGGGGTCAATGTCTTTGACGCGAATGACAGGGTCGTGGACCTGCTTAAAAAAAAGAACGCCCTCATCAAAACAGAAAAAATTGAACACTCCTACCCGCACTGCTGGCGCTGCAAGAAGCCGCTCATCTACCGTGCGACCGAGCAGTGGTTCCTGAGCATTGACCATGACGATCTTCGCAAAAAGGGAATAGCGAATGTGAACAAGACCGAGTGGATCCCCTCATGGGGCCAGTCGCGCTTCCTGGGCATGGTTGAGACGCGGCCAGACTGGTGCCTGTCGCGCCAGCGCTCATGGGGCGTTCCCATCCCCTCGTTCAGGTGCGAAAAGTGCGGCGAGAACCTGATGACCGCAGAAAGCGTGAAGCTCTTTGCCGATATCGCCCGCAAAAAGGGTATCGATGCCTGGTTCACCGATGACATCAGGGACCTCGTCCCCGCGGGGACAAAATGCGCATGCGGGAGCGACTCGTTCGTGAAGGAATTCGACATCCTCGACGTCTGGTTCGATTCCGGCGTCTCGCATTTTGCCGTGCTGGACTACTGGAAGGACCACCGGTGGCCCGCCGACCTCTACCTTGAGGGGAGCGACCAGCACCGGGGATGGTTCCAGTCCTCCTTCTGGCCCGCGATGGCCCTTCGCGGCAGGGCTCCGTATAACACGGTGCTCACCCACGGCTTTGTCCTTGACGAGAAAGGGAAGGCCATGAGCAAAACCGAGGGAAACGTCATTCCTCCTGAAACCCTGATCAAGCAATACGGCGCGGACATCATCCGGATGTGGGTCTCCTCGGAAGACTACCGGAACGACGTGAGCATCGGCATGAACATGATGAAGCAGATCGCAGATTCCTACCGTCGCTTCCGCAATACCTTCAAGTTCATCATCGGCAACCTGTCTGATTTCGACCCGGCCAGGGCCGTTCCCTACGAGGAGATGGCGGACCTGGACCGCTGGCTCCTGCACAAGCTGTACCACCTCTCCGCGCGCATCATCGAGCATTACGAGAAGTTCGAGTTCCACCTCGTGTACCGGAAGCTGCTCAACTTTTGCGCGGTCGAGCTTTCCTCAATATATTTCGATATATCGAAAGACATACTCTACGTGGAGCTCGCCGACTCGAAGAAGCGCCGGTCAAACCAGACGGTGCAGAACGAGCTCCTGAAATCCCTCTCGCGCCTCATGGCGCCGATCCTTGCCTTCACCATGGAGGAAATCTGGCGCTTCACCGGCGAGAAGGGGTCGATACACATGGAGCGCTACCATGTCCTTGACAAAAAGTACGACAACCCGGAGATAGAGCAGAAGGTCGAGCGGCTGGTCGACGTCAAAAAAGACGTTCTGAAAGAGCTCGAAATCTGCCGCAGGGACAAGATCGTCAAGTCCTCTCTCGAAGCGGACATCGGCCTGTACGTTCGCGACGGGTCTGTGAAAAAAATGATCGAGGAGATGGGAGCAGACGCGCCCCGTTTCTTCCAGGTGGCCTCGGTTATTCTCGTGCCGGAAAAGAGCGCCGCGATGCACGATTACGACAATGCGTCGGTATCGGTCAAAAAGACCACCGGTAAGAAGTGCGTCAGGTGCTGGAACTATTTTCCGACCATCGGCACAGACCCGGACCACCCCGAGCTCTGCGAAAGATGCACGGACATTATCAAGAAAATAAAGTGAGTTAACATGAACAGGGAACAGCTACGATCATTCACACTCCCCCTCTGTATAATCGCAATTGTCCTCGCCCTGGACGTCGTGACCAAGCACCTGGTGGTCAGCAATTTCGGGTTCGGCGAGCGCGCCGATTTCCTCGGCGGGTTTCTCCGGATCGCGCTGGTATATAACGAGGGCGGCGTGTTCGGCATCCTGCAGGGACACAAGAACCTCTTCCTGGTGGTCTCGATTATTGTGCTCGCGCTGATGCTGGGTTATTATTTTCTTGAGAAGAACAAGACGAAGCTCTTCAGCATATCAATGGGACTCATCGCATCCGGCGCGATCGGCAATATCATTGACCGACTGGTTCCCGGCAGGCCCGGCGTGGTCGATTTTATTTCGGTGGGCGTTAACGGCGTGTACCGGTGGCCGTCCTTCAACGTCGCTGACTCGTCGATCGTCATCGGCGCGTTTCTGCTGATACTGGTTTTTTACCTTGAGGAGCGAAAGCGAAGGGCCCGGGAAGCGGAATAGCCGTCGTTTACCGCTCGACGATCCTGATCTCCCCCTCTCCAATAGCCGTATTCCCGCTCATCGCGCTGACGCGGAAGGTCCCTTCGGTATAAAAAGAAAGATTCACGGAGGCGGTGTCCCGTTCCGGTTTGACCGCAACAGAAAGCGATTCAGTTTTCTCGACCTTCTCCCCCTTCACTTCGAAAACCTGCAGGGTGATCGTCTTCACGCCAAACGGCTCCTTTGCGCGGATGAGAGCTGTGAGCTCGCCGTCCTCAAAAACAGTGCCGCAATTGACCCCCTCGCCGTCCGGTGAAACACCCTCGCAGAACTGCACCGCCTTTGATTTTGAGCAGCCTGCAGCAAGGACGCAGACCATTAAGCAAGATAAACATAAGATTTTTCTCATAAGAAGCCGCCAGATGTAGATTGGCATGATGCCATGCCAAGTATCATGCAGGACGGAAATCATTACAATCAAAATTTGCACGGCAATCGTACTACCAGCGCATTAATCCTTTTCAGGCATAAAAAATACTTGAATTTCCCTTTCCCGCTGCTATCCTGCTAACTGCATACGGAACAGACACACGGCCATATCCATTTTATTTACCGACCGGGGGCATTGACATGCTATCGAGACTGAAAAACTTCTTTCTTGCCATATACGACAACGAAGACTACCTCACAAAGCGAAAGGCGTTTCTCGTTCTGCTATTTGCCACCACTGTAATAATCGTGTTGAACCTCGGCATGATCCTGTCTCTCACGGTCAGCGTTGAACGATTCATGGAATTCGCCATATCAGCTATTTCAGCGTCCGCGGTTGCAATCATAGCAATAGCATTTCTCAAGAAGGGAAAGCTCGTCGCCGCGTCGAACATCTTTGTAATCTTTTGCGCCGTCGTGGTCGCTTTGGGCTTTATCCGGAAGCCGCCTGAATCCGCGTATAACACCATGATCTACTTCATGTTCGTGGTGATACTCTTCGGAGCGGTATTCACGAATAAATTCATTACTTCCGGCATCATGGCCTCGTTCGTGGCTGTGGACCTGCTCTATTTTTTCCTTCACCGGGAGCAGAGCAATCCCATGCTCGCCGGTATCATCAAGACCGGTCTTATCGACAGCCTCGCGGCCCTGACCCTGGCCTACATCATCGCGCTTGTTTCAATCTCCGTGCTGGAGAACGCCATCAATTCGATCGGGGAGGAAAAACAGAAAAACGAGGAACACTACCGTAATATGGTCGGGCTCCATGGCGTTATCCGGGAAAACACGGGGGAGATGTCCTCCATCGCGGAGGGCCTCTCCGGCACAGCGCGCGGATTCCTCACCAATCTCAGGGAGCAGGCCGATTCCAATGAAACGATCCATCGCTCTTCGATGGACGCGTCAAGCAGCGCCACAGCGGTCGGAAAAACGATGCAGGAGCAATCGGACGCGCTCAATTCCCTCATACAGACCATCCGCAGCATGGCCGGCGAAATCGAATCGTTGAAGCGCGGTTCCGGAGAGGTTGCGGACGAATTCCGCTCGGTCCTCGGCCTTACCCGCCAGGGCGAGGACGCCATCTCGCTGATCGAGAGGAACTCGAATTCGCTCGTGGCCAGCTCTTCCGAGCTGACGTCGGTCATGGCAATCCTCGAGGACCTGTTCGACAAGATACACCTCCTCGCTCTCAACGCGGCCATTGAGGCGGCGCGGGCGGGCGAGCAGGGACGAGGGTTTGCCGTCGTCGCCGACGAGGTTGGCAAGCTCTCTGAAAAATCCATGGACAGCCTGAAGGAAATTAACCGGCTCATCAGCTCCAATGTGCAGAGCGCGGGCGAGGGGGGGCACAGCATCACGGTCATCATCAACCTGATCCGTCAGATCGTAGAAACCATAAATCGCCTGGAGCTGAAATCGCAGGACATCTTTTCCACTATCAACCGCCAGGAGGAGATCCGCAAGAACCTGGAGGTAAACATCGACGACCTCCAGCGGCGCACCAGGGCGATGCGCGATGACACCGAACAGCAGGACCGGGTGATCGAGAGCATCGCCGGAGCGATCGCCAACACGAGCATCCTCATCCAGTCAAACACCGAGGTAGGAGAAATGATCACGGAAACGTCGGTCAAGCTCGCGCAGATAGCGGAAAATTTGAAGAAGCAGGTGTCTGATATATAGGGAAAGGAACGGCGGAAATATTTTCATTGTGATGTCAGAAAGCCTGAAGCAGGCCCGCGATCCGGGAGGCTGCTTCAGACCATCCGTACATGCTATTTCTTTATCGCCTTTTTGATAAGGCCGACAACGATCATAATCACCGCGCCGCCGACGCCGCCGACGGCCACATTTCCGATTATGGAGCCAGCGTCCATTCCGGCACCGCCGGACAGCGCAGGTATGATGGCGCTCAGGAGCTGACCGCCGATTCCGCCGCCCACGATACCCGCTATCGAGTTACCGATGGTACCGAGAGACTGGTTTTTCAACGCAGCGCCGGCGGCATTGCCACCGATCGCACCGCTGATCAACTGGATAATAATTGGCAACCAAGTTTCCATACAGGATCCTCCTCATGTGATTTTTAAGACACTGACGCCCCACAAAATCCTTGCGAACCAGAAATTATCTGAATGCCATACGCTATACCGCCAAGGCGTTTATGGCAAGTAGTTTTTTACATGATGGGTTGGCCGCCAGCCTGTCACAACAGCGACCCCTGCAGGTCGTCCTCATTCGCGATCTCTCCGGATTCGCCGTCAACCTCAACCTGCCTGGCCGCAACCTTGCCGCCTTCTGCCTTCTGTAAAATCTCAATCTTTCTCTCAGCCTCGTCGAGCTTCTCCCGGCAGAATTTTGCCAGGCGCATCCCCTGCTCGAACTTTCGTATCGATTCGTCAAGGCCCAGGTCCCCCTCTTCCAGCGCGGCCGCAATCTCTTCCAGCTGCTTGAGCGCTTTCTCAAAATCGATCCTGTCTGCTTTATCCGCTGCGCTTTTAGCCGTTTTTTTCTTTTCCATGATGTCCTCCGGGATAGATTGAATTGACGCTGCACTGGAGCGATCCGTCGGAAAGGAGAAGCTTCAGAACATCTCCTGCCGCGGTCTCGGACACTGATCTGATCACGTTTTCGTCTTTATTCAGCGCGATGGCGTAGCCCCGTCCGAGCACTGAGAGAGGAGAAAGCTGGTCCAGCGCCTTGATCGCCAGGGTATATGAGTTCTTTTTGCCGGTCAGTATATTCTTCATGAGCATTCGTATGTCGGAGATCATCAGCAGGCGGTTCCGATTACGGGAAACCAGGTCTTTCAGGGTAAAGAGCATCTGGTTCGTCATGTCCGCCAGCTCCTGCTCTCTCCTGTTCACTATCTCGAACGGGTCCATGAAGACGCGCCGCGACAGGACCCATTCGATCCGGGCTTTGAAATCCCGCAGCAGAAGCGCCATGGCATTGGTGGCGCGTATATGGAGATAATCCACCTCGCCCGCCAGGTCATCTTTCAGCGGAACGGCAAGCTCGGCCGCTGCGGAGGGCGTCGGCGCCGCCAGATCGGCCGCATCGTCGCAGAGGGGGTGGTCAACCTGGTGACCCACCGCGGAGATGATCGGCACGAGGGAGTTGTAAAAGGCGCGCACCACGAGCTCCTCGTTGAACGGCATCAGGTCCTCGAACGACCCGCCGCCCCTGCCCGCGATGATGCAGTCAATCCGGTACTCGGGCCTGTTCAGCTCTTCGATGGCGCGCGCTATGGATACCGGGGCTTCCGCGCCCTGCACGATCGCCGGCGCTATTACGATCTCTATGTTCGGGTACCGCCTGAGCGCCACCTTGATGATGTCCCGCACCGCTGCCCCGGTCGGCGAGGTCGCGACGCCGAGCCGCCGCGGGAAGACCGGGATGGGCCGCTTGCGTGCCGGGTCGAACACACCCTCTTTCAGGAGCGTCTGTTTCAGCATCTCGATCCGTCTCTGGAGGTCACCGACCCCTTCCGGCCTGAGCAGGCTCACGTTGATCTGGTAGCTCCCCCGTTTTTCGTAGACCGTGATGCTGCCGAGGGCCAGGACATTCATCCCTTCCTTCAGCTTGAAATCAAGGTTCCTGTTTGCGTATCTGAAAAATACGGCCGCTATGACGGCGTTATCGTCCCTCAGGCTGAAATAGATATGCCCCGAGGAATGCAGGGTGAGGTTGAAAATTTCACCCTTGACCCAGAGGTTGTTGAATTCCGCCCTTCCTTCGAGGGTGCGCTTGATGGTGCGGGTCAGGTCCGAGACGGTATAGACGTTCGTGGATGTGGGATTATCATTCATGATCGGGACATACTATATCCCGGGCGATCAATAAATCAATGAAAAATTGGGACCGGTCCCGCTCAATTGCTCATGTCCTGCACCTGCAGGCCGTTGTTCTTGATCTCGCCGAACGTGTCCTGTATTGACAGGAACACGTCCACGATGCTGGGATCGAACTGCGTGCCCGAGCACCGCACGATCTCCTTGACGGTGAAATTGTGGGAGAGCGCGCTGCGGTAGGGACGCTCCGAGGTCATGGCGTCGTACGCGTCCGCGACGGCCATGACGCGCGCGCCGAGCGGGATGTCGTCCTTGTAGAGCGAAAAGGGATAGCCCTCTCCGTTGTAATGCTCGTGGTGCGCGAGCACAATCGACGCGACGCCCTTGAACTCGGTGATCGGACGGATGATCTGAGCGCCGTTCGCGGGATGGTTCTTGATATGGTTGAATTCCCTGTCGGTGAGCTTGCCCTTGAAGTGCAGGATCTCCTCCGGGACAGCTATCTTGCCGACATCGTGAAGGAGCGCGGCCAGCTCGAGGTCATTGAGCTCATGCTCGGCATACCCCATCTTCCTCGCGATGGCCAGGGAATACTTGCTCACCCTGAGGGAGTGGTCCTTGGTGTAATTGTCCTTTGCCTCGATGGTCGACACCAGGGACTTGACCGTTGAGTGAAGGAGCGATCGCTGGCGCTCCACCAGGTCCTCGGTCCGTATCTTCAGGTTCTGGTTGGCCAGGGCAAGCGCCTCCTCCATCGTCCTGGTCCTCAACAGGGAGCGCACCCGCGCCTTGAGCTCTGCAACATCGAATGGCTTGGCGATGTAGTCATTGGCGCCAGAGTCGATCCCCTCGACCAGCATTTCCGAGCCAGCGCGCGCGGTTACCAGAACAATCGGTATATGCTTGAATTCGGGATCGGCCTTGATCTCGCGGCAAAAGGTATAGCCGTCCATCTCGGGCATCATCACGTCGCTTATGATCAGGTCCGGCTTCTTTTCCCGCACGGTCCTGAGCCCTTCCCGCCCCGATCCGGCGAGCAGAATGTCAAATTCGTCATGAAGGAGAAAATGCATCAGCTTCAGGATGTCCGGGTTGTCGTCAATAACGAGCAGGGTGAACTCGTGGGTGCCGCGCCGGTGCTCCTTGGTCTGGACCTCGGGCTTCTGCTCCAGGTCGATGAGCTGGATGTCGCGGTAGTTGTTGACCACATCGCTGACCTTGAGCCCCTCCATGTCAGTGGCGCGCTTCTTGTACTGGACCGGCTGCTCCGACTTCCGCCGCTCGCGGACCTCCTCCCCGATATGGCGCTCGCCCTTCTGGACACGCACGATGAAACGCGACCCACTGCCCTGCCTGCTTTCTGCGCGGATGGTGCCCCCGTGCAGTTCCACGATCTCTTTCGCCAGCGACAGCCCCAGGCCGGTCCCTTCCGTGCTTCGCGTGGACGAGCCGTCAACCTGCGCGAAGCGGTCGAAGATGGTATCCAGCATGTTATCCGGGATCCCGACACCGGTATCCTGAACGACGAGCTCGACATCCTCCTCGCGCTCGTCGAGGAAGAGCGTTATCCGCCCGCCCCGGGACGTGAACTTTATTGCGTTGTGGAGCAGGTTCATGACCACCTTTTCGAACTGCTCCGTATCGATCATCACCTTGATCGCGTCCTCCATCTGGTACTGGAAATAGAGCTTCAGGCCCCGGCTGGTGGCGGCGTGCTGCATGGCTGCGATGACGTCCTTGCAGAAAGCGATCAGGTCGACTTCCTGGATATTGAGCCGCATTTTTCCCGCTTCCAGCTTGGCGAAATCGAGGAGGTTGTTTATCTGCTTCAGGAGCCGGTGCCCGTTGTTCTGCATGGTCTGCAGGGTATCGACGACCGGCTGCGGCAGCGGTCCGGAATGTCCTTCAATAATTGGCTTGAGCGGCGCCAGTATCAGGGTCAGTGGCGTCCTGAGCTCATGGCTCACGTTGGTGAAGAACTCGGTCTTCAGCTTGTCATGGATGAGGAGCTTCTGGTTGGTTTCAGCGAGCTCGTCGGTGAGATTTTGTAATTCTTCATTTGATTTTTGTATCTCATATCTTGCACTAAACTCATTATTCTGTATAGACTCCTGTGTATACGCGCCAAACAGCGCAAAGATTACCATGGCAATCAAAAAGAAGTTATTATTTACGAAAATAGCAACATCACTGATATCACCTTTGATCAAGATTGGAATAATATATGAAAAATAAATTAATGATGTGACAACAATCGTCCTTTTTATTGTTAATGTCATTGTAATACACGAGACAAGAATAACGACAACCAGACCAGCATAATATGGTGATACATATCCCTCCGTGATATGTATCATATACGCTATCCCAACACCCGCGTTGAAAAGCAGGAACATACTTAATTCTTGGATATACTTTTGAAGTACAATTGATTTCTTGATTAACAGTATCACTAAAATGTATGGTATTGTAATAATAACTCTTATAAGAAAGAGGGTGGTTAAAAATTCAGGATACATGAAGTAGTCAAGGATTAAGAAAAACGGAATAGCAATCATCGCTATTTGCGATGTAACTATCACTCTACGAATTCTATTCTGTAAAATTTCTTCATTGAAAACTGCTTCAATAGTTTTTTGATCGTACTTCATGATTGTTTATCAATTCCTTTATATATATCTTTCAAATAGTCAGCCCTTTTTTTAAAAGAATCTTCATTGAACAATTGCCCGTAGGCCCATATAAAACCATTTTCCAATTCATCAACTGTCATTTTTTTCGGTTGATAAAGCACATCAAAAAAGGTGCACTTATCCCAGAAAGGCTCTTTAACCAATAAACGATTTTCATTTTTCAATCTGCCCAAAAGGTCGGTCCCCGGCAGAGGTGTTGCAATTGTCAACTGACCTGTTAGAAAATTCCCATGCATAAAATCTACGACACCCTTAAAAACACTGTCATCATCATTATCAAGCCCAAAGATAAATGATCCAAAAACGATAATGCCATGCTTTTGAATATTATCAATATTTTTCTTATAATTCAAAAGCTGCTTATATTTCCACGAACTTTTATTAAGATTCCTCAAATTATCAGGATCTATACTTTCAAAACCAACTAGCAAGAATAGACCGCCACTTTGGTATATCAATTCCAATAACTCATCATCATCACCAATTGATATGTCTGATTGAGCAACCCAACGAATATTCAATTCTTTTATTTCATTCAGTAGTTCTTTTGAAAATTTCCTGTTGATAAAAAGATTGTCATCAGCAAACATTATCAGTCTGTTTGGAAAATACTTCTTAATTTCATTTATTTCAAGCTTTATCTGGTCTATTCTCTTCATCCTGTATTTTTTACCGTATATCTTCGACACGAGGCAAAATTCACAATCATGAGGACACCCTCTTCCGGCTTGAATCGGGATCATATTATAAAAATAATTTGGATCTTTAAAATAATTCTTATCTTTAATGATATCATATTGAGGAAGAACAACATGTTGTAAATCAGGAAGAGTATCTTTATCCTGTTTATAAATCCTCTTTTCAATATTATTTCGATAATCATTCAAAAAATGGAGCCATGTTCTTTCAGATTCGCCAATAAATACTGCGTCAGCATATTGTAACGCTTCCTCTGGCATGACCGTGGAATGAATACCACCTATTACAACAAAAATGTTTCTTTCCCTGAATTCAGATGCAATTTCATATCCCCTTACGATCTGTTGAGTCATTGCCGATATTCCAACCAAATCATATTTGGCGTTAAAATCAATTGACTCAAAATCTTCATCGATATATGTGATTTTAATGTCGGCAGGTGTAATACCAGCAATTGTTAATAGACTCAGATTGGGCGCATACCACGCTTTTAAATATCTATTATTTTTCTCAAGGACATCCCGTATTTTTCCCGTCTTAGACCATTGATCACGTTTTGGACTGATCAAGCATATATGCTGTAACGTTCTTGTGCTCATAGATTTATTTGCTATCCATTATTAATTCTACAAATTTAATAAAATCTCCAACAGTATTGATATTACTCATTTTAGATTCATCAATTGCAATATTTAATTGTTTTTCAACGTTCGCAATAATCTCTATAGACATTAACGAATCAATTCCTAATTCTTCTCTTATTAAATTTTCTTTAAGTATTGAATGCTTATCAATACGTGTAACTTTTGATACGATCTCAACAATCTCCTTGTTGATATCATATGATTGTATATTGTTTCCCATATGTTTCACCTTAATATACATTAATTGTTTTTGGAATTTTATATCCTGCTATAATATTTTCCATACGTCTTTTAATATTCAATACATCATCATTAAAATTAACACTAGGATTAATAATTACAGTTGCTATAACATTTTTATTAAAATACTCTACCTCTGCTTCGCAAACTGAGGAATACATAACAAGTGCTTTTTTAACCTCCTCCAGGTCCACCATATTCCCTTTCATCTTTCTGGTACCCTTCTTCTCCCTCTCGAATATCAGGTGCCCGTTATCGATTCTCCCGATATCGCCGGTACCAAACCATCCGTCATGGAAGGCATCCGCGGTCTCGGCTGGGCGCCTGTAATATCCGCGCGCCATGTTTTTCGTCCTGATCATAATTTCACCTGAGCCGTTCGCGTCAGGCGAATCAATCCTGCATTCAACGCAGTCGCTAATCACGCCGATCGTTCCCGGCCGAATTGCGCCCCTGATGTTTCTGCTCACGGGCGTGAACTCGGTCAGCCCGTAGCCGTGGATCAGCTCCACGCCGAACTCCTCCATAAGACGGCCATAGTGCTCTTCCGGGAGAACGCTCCCTCCGGAGAGAAAGGCCTTCATCCGGGGTACCGCGCCTGCGGCCTCGCGCAGATTCAGGAACAGCTCATACAGCTCCGGCACGGCCAGCACATAATCGATCCCGTGTTCGGTGACCGCTTCGAAAAGCCTCAGCGGATTTCTGCTGTACGATATGACCGTCGTAACCCCGTACAGCAGGGGGAGAAACACGCAGCCGATCAGAGTGAATATATGCTGCATCGGGAGTATTGCCAGTATCCGTTCTCCCCGTTCGAGCATCACCGCCTTTTCAAGGACGTCAGCCCCGTCGAGGTACTGTCGGTGCGGCACCAGCGCGCCCAGGGGATAGCCATGGCCCCGGTAGGTGTAATTGATCGATGCGATGTCCCCACCCAGCTCTGCCGGCTCCCGTCGTGCCGCGTCGGCGCCGACATCATGCAGATAGAGCTTCCCGCCTTCCCGCTCAAGGACAATCCTTCCCGGAAGGTGCGCCCGTACATGGATCAGGTGATCGCGCTCCGCAATGATCGCATGCGGGTCCGCGTTGGCGAAAATCTCGTCAAGCTCGATCTTCCTGAACGCCATGTTTACCGGAATCGGTTTCGCGCCGATGAACATCAACGCTAAAAAAATCGAAATAAAATCTATTGAATTGTTTAGAAATAGGGCCACGATAAAGCCACTGCGTATCCCGTGCTTTTTCAGGATGTCTGCCGCGTCCCGAACTCTTCCGCTGAATTGCGGCGCGGACACGTACGTCGGCCCCCTTTCAGGATCAAGATCGATAAACGCCGGATGATCGCTCCATCCGCTTAACGATTCAAATATTCTTTCCGTTATGTTCATGATTTATTCATTTACACCGATATTTTTGACACCCGTTACCCCGCGTTCGGCTTTGTACCGGTCACGATCACCGCCTGCGGCGGATTCCCCATGGACATGGTGATCGCGATATCGGCAAAGCCCGCGTTTTTCATCATGAAGGAGAGCTCCTCTCCCGTATAAAACCTGAATAATCCATCCTCCTCGAGCTGGAGGAGGGAGGCGGCCTCGTTCAGCATTGCGCGCGCGCTGGTGAGATTATCGTCTTCCGCCGTGGCCGGGGCCTGTTCCTTGCCGTGCTCCTGTACCCTGTTTATGTAATTCGTAAAAATGACGGAAACATCGCTGTCAGGCTTCATCGAGGAGACAAGCAGGCGCCCTCCCGGTTTCAGGATGCGGAAAAAATCAATGATGATTTCATCAGGATTGAACAGATAGCAGACCAGCAGGCTTGCCGCTATCTTGTCATAGGTGCTGTCGCTGAAATCAAGGGTGAGATTACGGCCACTGTCTCCAAACACAAGCTCTTCAAAACGTATATCACGCGCGGTCAATGCCCCATGATTGTTGTCCGACTCTGCCCTCCGGGCCATTGATTCTCTTTTAAAATCAGACGCTTCGAGATTGCCGGATAATAACCGTGCTGCCCGATTCAGGTCAGATATGACCCGGCGCTCCTCGCCGCTCAGGGTCCTGTCAAAATACGCGGTGTCATCCGGTGTGATCTGCGCACCGCGCAAAATATCGCCAAGCCGGTCATGATCGAGGCCGGCCAGGCGTTCAACAACGGCGTTTTTCAGTCCCTCAATGCGGTTCTTCAGGAACGATATGTCAAGCCCCCGGTCATCCATGAGCCGCTTCACCGGCAGGAGCCGGTTCGGCTCGAGGTTCATGCGCATATAATTGACGCGCGCCGGCAGGAGCTGACTGTATCTTTTTTTCAGCGCTTCAAATTTTTTACCGGCGCTCGAAAGCGCCTCCGGCACGAGGTCAACCAGGTCCACCCGCGCGTTCGAAAGGTCGATGCCCCGGGCCGCCCGGTCGCCGATCATTCTCTCAAAAAATATGCCGGTGCCGCAGCCCATGTCCGCCATGACCTCGCCGTTTTTAAGGTCGAGAAGCAGGCCCTGGAGGGAGAGGAATTCCCTGAACTCGTCGAGGTTCCGGTAAAAATCGTATCCCGCGCTGTTCCTCTCCTCGCCCATGAGATAATTCTTCCAGTAATCCTGGATGTCAATGGCGTCATCCAGCGCATGCCGCTCTCGCTCGTACGTTATCATGTCCACCATGGCGCCGCGGTCCGGGTCGAATGGCCGGATCGTCTCTCCGTACAGGTGGCGGTAAATCAGGCCGGCAATGATCTTGAAGGCCTTGATCGCGTCCTCGCTGGAACGCAGGTTATGGCCGGTCGGGATTTCTATGACCTCGCGGCGGCCGCCGCCCCTGACGCTCATGATGTCCCTGACCTCCGCCTCCGAAACCCACCGGTCATACTTGCCGTAGATCCACGAGACCGGGATGTTAATATTCGACATGTCATGCCGCGCGTCCGCAATATAGGCGTACTTGCTGTCAATCAGGTCGCGCGCGGTCGTGTCAAGGTCAAGCATCTGCCCCAGCACGCCTGAGACGCCGTTCTGTATTCCGATGCGGGCGTTCCCGATTATATCGATCCCTCCCGTGATGTTTCTGAAGGCGCTTCTGGCGCAGGTCGCTCCCATGACGCTGATCAGGTATTGTATCCTCCCGTCTTCCATCGCGAGCTTCCTGGCGTCCATCGCGGACATGCTGAACGCCACGACGATCACCCCCGAAGGCGTGAAGAGGTCGTTGTTGCACACGAAATCGAGCGTCGCTTCCAGATCATCCCTGCCCTGGCTGATCCGGTAATGGAGCATCTCATACCCGCGCTTCGGGCACATCTCTTCATTATAGCTCTCTCCCGGCCTGTTGATACCGTCGTACCGTATCGTTATCAGGCCCCTGCCAGCGTTGGCAAAATTTTGCAGGAGCGTCATCACCAGCGGCGAAAGGGTTTCTTTTTTCTTTCCAAACGCGGGAGGAAGAATGACAACAGGACATTCACCCCCCAGCTTCGTATAATTCAGGAGGGCCACGAGCTCCCTGCCGTTCCGGTTTTCATACCGAACGAGATCGGGTATAATAATGTCTCTCTGCAGAGAGCCATGGTCAGGTCTGCGCTGTTTCTGCTTTTTCCATTGCGAGCAGGAGATCTTTTTGAACTGGAATTCGGCCCGCCTGATGCCGGCCTCGATGCCGATCTGCACATTGACATCGCCGTCCTTATCGGCAATCTCTTTGAAATGCCGTATCTCGCCGAAATTCACCAGGCCCATGTCCCTGCCGAAAGAATACCTGACCTCCCGTCCGGTTTTCAGCAGCTCCTTTTCCGCATCGCCTATCGCGACATTGCATAAAAAACCGCGCCTGCTTACATTGACCAGGGTGCCCGAAATGCGGGCCGTTGCCGCCTCGTTGGTCATCATGATGACGTCAACCGTGTCGCCGAGCGGCTTCCTGTCATGCGACCGCTTCTCGGAATGGTAGACGGTTTCCGGGAAAGAAAATGCCATGCCTTCTCCGCTCCATTCCATGAGCTCGCTGTTGAAATAATAACTGTATCCACCAAGGGACACCGAACAGTACGCTGTATGATATCGTTTCAGATGCTCCTCGGGAAGACCGGGCGCGGGATCAGTGGTAAAAGCATTTTCACCTGAAGAGAAATCAGCGAGCTTCACCTCAAAAACGCCCGGGTTGTTTTCAAACAGTATATTGATGCTTTTTTTTTCTTTTTTAATCCGCCCGAACAGGGATACGATCCTTTTCGAGTCGCATATCCGATATTCCAGTCCGATAATATGCTCATACCTGCGTTCATTGACAATCCGGGCCGGCGAAGATGAAGCGGACCTGACAATGAAGTTATATATCTTTATGCTGTCGATATCTTTCAGCTCAGCAAAGCACATGCCGGCCCGGCTGACACTGCGAAAATAGTTATTCATGGCGTAGGCAACGCCGCAGCGGGCCGCAATGACATGCTCATCGCCTGGCAGGGAGAATTGAATCGCGACTTCCTCATGCGTGTTGAGCTCTCCCTCGTAACTGACAAGGCACCCGTCGGTTGATATATTATCTATTGAAAGGATTGACACGCCCCGCTTGTCGCAGGAGACATTCTCGATCTTACAGGAGGTACGCGGTATGATCCTCATCTCGGAGGCAAGCCGGTTGTCCGCGAGCTCGGTATGTTTCATGTCTTTGATGAAATTGCCGACGAGCGCCATTTCATCTTCCGTCTGATAATCAAATTCAAGCCCCAGTACCTGCTCGTCATCGGACAGATCGCTTCTGTCGCTCCGGACGATTTTACAGGGGATATGTATGGCATCATTATTGGACGGGAGGGTGAATGAAATCCGCTCTACATCAAGTTCAGGTGAAGGAACGCTGGTCCTGACCTGGATCCCGCTGGTGCTGATATCAATCGATTGACCTTCAAAGGCGTACTCATCCGAGAAAAGCTTCACCTTTTTTTCATAAGCGACCCGGATATGCTTCCTTTTATTGCTCATCAATGACCTGGCCTGGACCATTTAAAACAGGTCTGGAAATTTTGCCTTGCAAATGTATATCTTCTTGCCGGAATCCCTACGCATTTATTGAAAATGACAATGGCTGGCCGGGAACAATGGCGCCATCAAAGATATATATTATAATGTTCGGTTTTACGAATGTAAAAATGGAGAGAATTTTATTTGTTATACAAAAGATAGTAAAATGTATACAATATACTTTTATTATGATAGCAATTGTATCAATTGGGCATGAATTAAACCATTAGAAGCAGCGATTTCAGGATACTCAGGGTGGAATGGCCCTCCATTATATCTGGTCACCATTCCGCCAGCCTCTTCGACAATCAGACTCCCGGCTGCCATGTCCCATGGATTGAGCTTTCCCTCCCAATATCCGTCGAGCCTGCCGCTCGCGACATAGGACAGGTCAATGGCCGCAGATCCCATTCGCCTGATCCCCTGGATGCGCAGGATGATTCGGTTGAACTCCTTCAGGTTATTGTTTACCGAAATGTCCTTGTCATAGGGAAATCCGGTAGCGATAAGGGAAATGCCAATGTCTTTGATCGAAGAGACCCGTATCGGTTTTTTGTTACAGAATGCGCCGCCGCCGCGGACCGCGGTAAACGTCTCTTCCAGGATGGGGTTGTACACCACGCCCGCTATTATTTGCTCTAGCCGTACGGAAAAAACGCCGATCGAGACGCAGAAAAACGGCAGGCCGTGCGCGAAGTTGTTGGTGCCATCCAGCGGGTCCACGTACCAGACATAGTCACCCGCAGCATCCCGCCGGCTCCCCTCTTCCGCGATTATGGTGTGATCGGGAAAGCGTTTTGCGATGGCATCGACAAGGAATGCTTCAGAAGCCTTATCGCAGTCAGTGACGATATCCGTGCGGCTTTTGTATGACACCACGGTTCGGTCCGACCTGAAGCCGCGGAGGAGAATCTTCCCCGCCTCGCGCGACACTTCCTCCGCAAAAGCTGCGATTGCTGCGTGCATGGTTCAGATCTTGAATCCCATTCCGAGCTGGAGGTTAAACTCGTGGTGTTCGGCATCCTGGTCTGCCAGCTCCGCAATGAACTTCTGGTACATGAAAAAGTTTCTGGTAAACTGCTCGTCGAACCTGATGCTCAGGACCTGGGAAAGTGCCCAGAATCCGGAAAAGGGCTTCCCCTTGGTGAATTTCTTGAGATTAAGTCCGAACCATCCCTGGCCGTTCGGCGCAAGCGTGTACGGAGCGTCGTTATTCAGGTCCCGCAGGTAAAACCGCTCAACCCATTCCACGCTGAGCGAAAACAGCTCGGTCCCGTCTTCATGGCGTGCAAGGTTGCTGAAGGTGAGGCCTATGCCCATATCGTACACGCCCCAGTAGCTGGCGATGTTCTCGGAATACCGGTAGTAGCTCGCATAGAAGACCCGCCAGTCAAACGAGTGGCAGAACACGTAATAATCGCGAAAGTGGAACATGCCGTAGATCTTGATATCGGGATAGGCCTGGTATGAATAATCGATGCGAAGCGAGCCCACATCGAGCGTCTTCCCGGTTGATGAACGCGGATCCATGATGAGCATTCGCGGGTACCAGGTGATTTTCGCTTCAACATCGTCTTTCCGGTACCCGATGATGAAGCCGACCTTGTAGTCAGTGAGCTTGTACCGACGGTAAAACGCGACACCGTCATCATAATGGTTTGCCATGAATCCGGCGCCGAGAGTAAAGTTCTTTATATGGAAGAGCACCTCCCCCTTTTCAGTCTGAACCACCAGCCCCGGAGGCGTGACGCCCCCCAGCCACGGGTTTTCCACGGTCAGATCGATTTGAAGCAGTGGGATCGGCGTGATGCTCATGAAAATGGTATAGGGGACGCTGGTGATCAATCCGGGGTCCGGCACATACCGGAACCCGTGAAGGTTCGTGCGGTACAGTCCGCCGTAGTGCGACTTGGACCCGTAATAGAGGCCCATGCGCGCCATGGCGTCTATGGACATATAAAAAACATGGCGCTTTACCTCAGCGGCCGCTCCCTTGTCCGGAGATACCTTCTTGCCGCCGCGCCTGCGATAGGCGTCAGCAAGCCATATGGGGACCTGCGTGTTGCGCGGATCGAGCCGCATGACCGCCTCCCCCACCTCTATGGCGCGGTCGTACTCCTCGGTTTTATACAGGCCATACCCGAGCCGCTCCCCGGTCGGGACCTGCTTCGGGTTACGCCTCCATGCCTCTTCGTAGTACTTGATCGCCGCTTTCAGCTCGCCTTTTTTTTCGAGCGCGAATCCCTTGTTGTGGTACGCTTTCGCCGCCGCTTTCTCGCGGAAATCGATCGCCCTGTCGAACAGCTCGATCGCTTCGTCCAGCCTGTTCTGCTCGCCAAGCCTGACTCCCTGGTTGTTCATGAGGTCATTGACCATCTCCTGAGAAAACAACAGGGCATATCCGGCGCAGACAAGCGCGGTGCAAACGGTCATACATACGGCAGTCTTTCTCATACTGGGTCCCTATGTGTAATAATAAAAGATCAATCCCGGGATGTCAATTGTTGTTTTTTAAACTTCTTTCGATATATACTATTTTCGGCATTTTTAACGGTTTAGCGTTAGAGTTTCTATGCATTCTGCATGATTTATGCAACCGGAATATGTATACACATCTCGATCAATAATCGGAGCGGTTCCTGATTTTATTGCATCCTGTATTCAGCAGGTCTTCCGGCCACACCACGAGCACGAAATGAGTTTCTGACAAAAATAAATGCCCACATTACTGTAAATTAAGCTTGAAACAAAACAACATATTTCCTATTCTAATAATGTGTTATCATATATGCGAGGATACATTCATGAAAAAGACAGCAGTGCCTTTATTACTCTCACTGTCTCTGCTTCCCTTCCTGCTGCGCTGCGGCGACATCGATGGAAATGAAAAGATCACCATTCCGAAGTTCCACACCGCTTCCGATGAGGGGCTCTGGAAGGACCAGTCCGGCGCGCATGTGCCGGAAATAACCTTCGTCTCAAAAAATCAAATTGACGTGCGCGTGCCAATGAAGCCGACAAAGAAGCCGTATCATTATATCGAGGCTATCGCCCTCATGGACGGCGAAAAACAGATAGCGGTCAAAAAATTTTCTTTTAATCTGGATGAGCCCCGCGCCCGTTTCACGCTCCCTGACCCCATAAAAGGAAACTACAAGGTCATTGTCAAGTGCAACCTTCATGACATGTGGATGGCGCCGGTGGTGCTGCCAAAGACAGAAAAGAAGTAGCCACCCCTGTCCCCCGAAGGGGGCACGGATGAGGTGGTTGATTGAATGTGAAGACAAAAAAAGGTATTAAAGAAAAGCAACATGCAATTGAATTGGACGGAGTCGTCTATTAAGATAAAATATTTACAAATAACATGATTCCTCGCGCCCCTTCGGGGGCGGGGGGGCGATAACAAGGTATTGTTTATGTATAAAATTCTGCCTCACCTGCTAGCGCTCTCAATTATTTTGTCCTGTTCCGGCCAGATGGACGCCATGCTCCCGAAGTCGCTTGACGAAAAGGGCGATATCAGGCTCGTTAAACGATATGATGAAGCAGAAGCCCGCCGGCTTTTCGACAGGGATCCGGCGATCAATGCGGTCCTGAATGAATTCAGCCCGGCCGCCATCAGCGCCGGCGCGTACAAATACCGGGGGATCAAGATCCATCTCGGCATGGCGCGCTGCACGTCGACCGATGACGCATTCGGCATCTACTCCGCCCTTACCGCCATGCCGCGTGACCGCTGGATCTATGGAAAAGGAGAAATGTCCTACCGGCCGCCCTATGTATCGGGATATAATGGGGAATTCGTGTTCTGGATCTATTCCCCGACCAATCCGTCGACCTATACCGTCCATTACAAGCTGCACGGTGAGAGGATGCTCGCGGAATTCGAAAAGGCAAGTCGCGCACCTGACGCCTCCTACCACTGGAAGATCCTGCCCGAGGAAAACCGTTACGCCGACTCGCTCTTCTTCATCAGGGACCGCATCGTGAACGGCGTCGAGGTAAAAAACGCCTACGGTGCGACCTACCAGATGCAGTACAATGTCGCGAAAATCTACGCGATGAGGTTCGGCTCTCCAACCGATGCGGCTGTCATGTGTCATGCCCAGAAGAGGCGCCTCGGAAAGGAAGGGAAGAAACTCGTCAGGTTTGTCCCTGTTCCCGGCGCGCCCATCGACGCAGTCTACTGGAAAGAAACGGGAGGCACCTGGGCCCTGTGCCAGTATCGCTGGATGGTGTTTCTCTTCCAGGACATGCCCACCCTGGAGAGCACGAACAATTTCACGCGCCTGATCTTCCGGTATATGATGAAAATCAGGAAAGAAGTCGTGAAGAAAACCGCGAAATAATTATTTCCCGCATATGAAAAAAGACCGGCCGCATGACGCGGCCGGTCTTTTTTATTGTCTCTGATCTACAGTACGTTCCTATTCGTAGGCGGCGGTGTTTCCGCCCATCTCGATGAAAATCGCCACAGGCGTGGAATTCTTTCCCGCACTCAGATACATGAAGGAATAGTTCGAATAAATGCCCGTGCCAGGTATGGTGATTGCCGAGTAGATCTCCTTGTACATGGTCCCGTCTATCCCCGGCACACCGGTGCCTATGCGATCAAAATCATCCTCGGTCGGTTCGGCGATCGGGACCCCGGCCACCGTCTTGACCCGGTACACCTGTATGCCGTTGACGTTGTCCAGGCCCACGTACAGGTATTTGCCGCTTTTCATCACCATGGTGATCGAGTGGTTGTTGGCGTCGCCAAAATTCGTGACGCCGTCAGGCGAGCTGGCGTTATCCACCAGGGCCCAGTCGCCGGCATCGCACTCGTCTGCATCGCCGGTAGTTTCCGGCGTACACACCCAGAGCTGCGGCTGCCGGTTCTGAAATTCGGTACTGGTGTAGGTATATGATGCGGCGGTACAGCCTGTTGTATAGTGCAAACTTGAGTCAACCCCTGATCCAGTCGCCGCAGTCCGGCAGGTGTTGCGTATCATGTAGAGCTTGCCCTCGTATTCGGCAAAGGCTGGAGTGGCCTTGTCCGCCGGGATAAGATCGGCAGTCTTGGTCAGCTCAAGCGAGAACCGGGGCGTGGTATCGTCCGTGTTATACCATTCCTGCTGGGAACGAGGCGCTATCTCCAGCCAGTCAGGACAGCGGTTTGCCCCGCCGGTGCAGGTATTGAATGTGGAGTCGCCCGGGCCATTATACACATCGTCATATGGACAGCGACCCGGGTTTGCGTAATTCGCGCCGTCAGAGCGTATCACGCCCCCATCATGGTTCTGTGAATTATGGCCGCCGTTCGCAGCATAGAACCTGCCCCTGAAATTATACATCGCGTCGACGCCGACATAGTAGGCCCAGTTGGTATAGGTGTTCTGCGTACCCGACTGGTCAACGCCGCCGAAGTAGTCGATACAGTTTATGAAATAGCGGTCGCCATATGTCCCGGCCGTCGCGTCGCAGTTAGCGCCCGGCGTACAGTCTCCCTGTGCGCTGCCGGTAGAGAAATTGATCTTGCCGAAGTCCGGCGCATTAGTATTGTATTTCGCCATGCCGACCTGCAGGCGGCTGTTGAACAGCAGGTTGGAGGAGAGGCCCGACGTCACGGTGCCGGTAATGTTGCCCATGTCAACATAATTGAAATTCAGTATGTCGCCGGTTCCCGAGGTGTAATACACGTAGTCGAACCAGTAGTCGCCATCTCCGTCCGCAGTGGTGCGCGCACCGCCGAGGAATATGTACTCGGTCGAGCCGATCGTGCCGGAACTGAACACGCCCCTGCCGTCCTCGTTGTCAGGCCCGCACCCGGTATTCAACTCCGCTGTATCGGCGGTACACCCGGAATGCCCGATGGTGACATAGGGCGGAACTGCGATGCCGCCGTCCCTGCTGGTATCGTCATTGCTCGACTGGCTTGTTTCACCCTCATCACCGGTGGAACCCGTGGTGTCCTTCTGGAACTGGAAGTACGCGACTTCCGGGTTGCTGGCGTCAGGCTCCATACGGCTGGTTGCGTTCCCTAAATTATTCGGGCCGATATACACCTTGCCGCTGTAGGACGCCAGGTAGCCGAACGTGGACGTGTCCGCGAACGGGTCCTCGGCAAGCGGGCCATCGTCAAGATTGAGAATGGGGGTTCCGTATCCCACCCAGGGCGCCCGGTCCCTGGGATAGGCCTGCAGGCTCTCCTGAGGAGATTCAGCTCCTTCGGAAACAACCGTCGTCGTCTTGATCGCGCCGACCCCTCCTTCGGTGAATCCGTAAAGGTCATCGCCGTTCGCTCCTATGACCATATAGGTCCGGGCTTTCTGGAAAAAGTCCGTCCCCAGGGTAACGCGGTTCACGTTCGAGCCGGTGCCGCGCACCGCGCTTGTTGCCAGGGTGCCGGCGGTAGTATTGTTGAATTTGTATCGTGTCGCAAGCTCCGCGCCGCCGTCTCCGGTTCCGGCCTCAACAGCCTTGTTGAACACGACTACCATAGTGCTTATCGTGAGGTTCGAGCCGCTCACCACCCTGAGCTGTTCGTTGCCCGGGAAGGTCATGATGTACGGCTCAACCAGCTCCACGCTGTCATCCTGGTCAATAATCGCCTGGCTGACGGTCAGCTCATAGGTCGTTGATCCGCACTGGGCAGCAGTGGTCGTGAGCTCGAACACAGTGCCGTCGCCGTTGACGTCCACGATGGGAGTCGCGGTGTCGATGTTGACCGTGTCCGCGCCGCCGCCGCCTGCAGAGCACCCTGACTCCACCGGGTTTTCCGCCAGAGAATAGTTCGCGTGGTTGAGCGCGCTTGTCGCGTTTGTCGCTACCGAGTTATCGACCGGCTCGGAGAAGGCCACCCGTATCTTTTGTTTCAAATTCGCATACACGTCGTACACGTACGGCGATACGGCGCCGGTTATCGCAACCTGCCTTCCGCTGTCAGCCCAGTTGTCGCCCATGTCGCGTATCGCGTTCGCTGCGGGGGCCACATAGTCCGGCGCGCTCAGGTCGGTCGCTTCCATTTCCACGTTCAGCACCGCACTCACGGTGTATATCCCGGATCCGCTGCACGCGGTCACGTCGCCGCCCATGCTGTCCAGACTGCCGGCGCCATCACCGCTGTTGTCGTCATACACGAAGCTTGCCGTGGTCAGGTCATTACCATCCCCGCCCGGACACCCGCCGATGGAACCGTTCGCGTCAACCTGCTCGGAAAATTCTATCGACAGGTCGTCAACACCGGTCCTGCCGGTCGCTCTCATGATGACCGGCGCGGCCCCGTCGATTTCAATCACGTCATCCAGATCAGGAATCGGCACCATCGGGTTTCCGCGGAAATCCTCGAGGGTCAGCGTTCCGGGAGTGGTCAGGTCCGGCTTCGCGCCCGTATCGCCCGTGGTTCCGGCAAGCTCGGTGAATGCTATATACAGGATATTGTCGTCGCCCGTGTCAGATATCGGCGCGGCTGAACTGGTGTCAAGGCCCGTGATGGTATAGCCCGCCACGTCCCACTGGCCGGTAACGAAGCTGCTGTCGTTGATGTTTCTGTTGAAGGTCACCCTGTAGTGGTCGATCTTGCCGTCGACGTCCGCGTCCATCGTCTCCGCGGATGTAATGGCCGGAAGGACCCCGTCGATGTAGATGGTGCTTGCCGAAGAAATGTTCGAAAGCGGCGTAAAATTCGAGATCGCGTTCCCGGCCGCGTCAACGAGCGTGGCGCCCGTGCCCAGGCTGATGCCCGAGCTGTCCAGCGGCGTTGATACCGGCGTGGCTTCGCCCGCCGCGACCGTATAGTCCATATCGGTTGAACTGTCCGAGAAGGCCGGGATATTCAGGGTCCCGCCGCTGTTAAGCTCCAGATTGAGGGTCCCGCCGGCCAGGGTCACCGTCTCGTTGAATTCAACCACGATATTAATGACTTCCCCGACCGGGTAGGTGCCGTCCGCTTTTGCCGTCTCCACGGACGATATCCTGGGCGGGGTATTGTCCACGGTGACGGAATCGCTCGTGCTGTCCCCCAGGTCAGCGTTTCCGGCCGCGTCCTGCGACGTTCCCGCGTCCACGGTAATATAGAATGTGCCATCCCCCGTGCATCCGGATACTGTTACATCCGGCATGGTGGTGGTCTCGTCCTCTATCGTTATCGTGGAGCATGTTACGCCGGTGCCCTGCACATTAATATCGCCCGAATCAAGCCCTGTCGGCGCCTCGTCATAGGTCAGGGTATACGTGGTGCTCCCGCCGGAATTGATTAATGTGTCGCTGGGCGATCCGATGGACACCGCAGGCGGTATTGAATCATAGGTAATGCTGAACTGGGTAGCGGCGATGTTCGTATTGCTTAGAACATCTATCGCCACTCCCGCGTTGACATCGACAGTCACCTCGCCCTGGTCTGTCGGATTGATGGTCGCCGTATACACGGCCCCGCTGCCGCCGAAACTGCCACCGGCCACGCTCCCGTTTCCTACGACTATTTCAGTTGATTCAAATCCCGTAACGCTTCTTGAGAAGGTTATCGTGATCGGGATCGCCGCGTTTGTCGGGTCAGACGCGGTTGAAGAAATCGACACGAGAAGGTTGGTCGTATCATAGGTCCTGGAAAACTGGGCAGCGGCAGTGTTCGGGTTCCCCGCCGCGTCCTGCGCAACCCCGGCATTGATGTCAACAGTAACCGCGCCCTGGGCCGATGGTGTTATGACTGCGGTATATGTCGTTCCGCTTCCTAAAAAGCTCCCGGCAGTCCCGTTGCCCACGGTAATATCGCCGACTTCAAAACCGGTTACGCTCTCGCTAAAGGTAATGGTCACGGGTATTGCCTGGTCAGTCGGATTCGTCGCGGTAGATGTAATCGTTACCCCGGGGGCACCCGTATCCTTGACCACCGTTGCAGTTGCCTGTCGTGCCGCTTTTCCCTTTTCGTTCGTGTGATCTGCGGTAATCAGAATCGTCTGGCTGTCATCAAGTCCGCTCACCGCGGGTGTCCATGTATCAGCAGTAAATGATTCGGCGGTACAGACAGTCGTTGCGCTTGCCGTTACCGTGCCGTCGCTGACAGTGACCACAACATCACGTCCATCCTCGGAACAGGTTCCGGAAACTGTATAGCTTCCCACATTATCGATGTTTATCAGCGGTGTGGAGGTGAGCGATACCCTCGGGCCTGCGTTCATCGCGATCATCGTAAATAAAGGAATATTATCTTTGTCAAGCAGTGCGCTGAAAACCTTCCCATTGCATCCCAGGGAACCAAGTCCAAGAATAAATACGCTTATAATACTCAGGATCTTTTTCAGGGTGGTCTTTTTCATACGGTTGAACCCTCGTTATAATTAAACTGGTATGTATTTCCCGGCACTCGTTGACGGGAACGAATTATTATCATAATAAAAAAAATGAAGTATTCAGGCTTGCTATATTTAATTTCGACTGTTGTATAAATGTAGGCTTCATAAATTTTATTACCGGATAAATTTATCTAGAAATTCACTTTGAACAATAAATAAAAACCCGCCCACATGGGTTTTATTATTGCATTTAAACCATATTAATATTACAATATCTCTTGTATAGAATCAATAAAAAATTGCTTAATTTTTTATATCATGCAGATTTTTGTAATAAAATATCTGAATATGCGACATAAAATTACTATTATTAGATTTACTGCGGAACCGGGTCTGACTTTTGCCAGGAAATCCCGGGGAGTTGATAGCGGTTTTTCCCCTTTAACCACCCTTGTATATTTTGTAGTGGAATAATTCTAATATATTTTCCCAGTTATATGCCTTAATGTGAAGGCATATATTCGCAGCATAAATTCATGAATTAATTATTTGCTAGTACTGTCCTAAAAAATGTTGCCGAGCGAATTTCGCGCTTGTCTCGCTATGATTTTGATGCAATCAGTATCAAAATTACTCGACAAGCATTGCGAAATTCGTATCGCGGCAACTCAAGGTAGATCCCCTCACTCGAGGTAATACGGCCTTTATTAATCGTTTCTCTGCCGGAAGATCGCCACCGGCTGGCTTGTATTGCCCGCGCTGACATATATATAGTGATATGAACCGTCAGTGATGGTTATGGCTGACCAGAGCCGCTTGTAGATTGACGGATATCCAAGGCCATCGCCGCCGATCTGGCTGAAATCACCATAGCTGTCAGGCCCGTTGGCCGTTGAATCATTCGTTCGCCAGATCTCCAGCCCTGTCGATGACAGGTTGTCAAAGCCGACATAGAGATAATCGCCGTTTGCCACGAGCATCGTTGCAGCGACGTTGTCCCTTTCACGGATGTCCGTCTCGGTCGTGATCGGCGACGCACTGCTGCTCCTCTGCATGACCAGATTCCAGTCCGCCTTATCGCAATCGCCGTCAGCGCCCGGCACGCATTTCCACAACTGCCACACCTCGCTGCCGCTCGGACAGCTTACATCGTCGGTGCAGGAATTTGTTCCATTTGTGGTACAGGCCATGTTGATCATGTTCGTGGTGCAGGCGTTCCGTATCATGTACAGGTTGCCCTTGTACTCGGCAAACGCCGGCACCGGCCGGTCAGCGGGGATGGCGTCGGCGAGTTGGTTTGCGCCTCCCGTTACCTTGCCGTAAATTCTCGAGAAATAATTCGTATAACTCGCGTTCGAATCAGGAGTGATATCGGTCCAATTTGAACAGTTGTCCGCGCCGCTGCAGGGGGCGGGATCGTTGTTCGTCGAGCGCACGATACCGCCGGTGTTTGTACAGGTGTTTTCGCACGCAAACAGCCCGAGGAAACCGCACCCGCTGCTGTAGCTGTCCGGCGTCGTCGCATTACAGCCCGGCCTGATGTCGCTGTAGTTGTTGTCCGATGTGTTCCGCACCGATCCGTTGTTCGCGACATACAGCTTGTTGTTGAACACGAACAGCGTGCCACCGATCCTGTCAGCGGAATTCGGCTTGCTGTTCGAATGCTGACCGATGCCGGTCATATAGCGTATATACATCCACTGGCTGTTGCTGCCGCTGGCAGACTGCGCCGTGAGATCGTTCAATTTCACAAAATACGGCCGGTAATAGTAATCGCCCGGTTCCATCCAGTATACCTTGTTGTTCATCACGATTATCGATTCCGTGCCCTTATTGCCTTCTATGCTGTCGCTGTTGAACGTAGCGGACAGGTCCACGAAGTGAAAATCAAGAGTGCTGTCGGTATCGCTCGTCCAGTAGATGTAGTCATTGTTACCGCTCGATTTCCCGCCGGTAATGAAAAGGCGCTCCGTGCCGCTCACCGTGCCGTTGACGAACAGGCCGCGTCCATTCTCGTTATCAGGGCCGCATCCGGTATTGATATTGGCCGTGCCGTTCGTGCACCCGGTATGACCGATGGTAACATAGGGCGGAACCGCGATGCCGCCATCACGCGAGGAGGCGTTGTTTTCCATGGTCTCGGTGCTGTTAGAACTGCTCGTATCCCGGTTGAAAGTGAAGTAATTCAAGACCGGGTTCGAGCCGTCCGGGTCCATCCGGCACGAGGAGTTTCCGTTTTTGTTCGGCCCGATGTAGACCTTGTTATTATAGAGGGCAAGGTACCCGAAATCAGATCCGTCACCAAATGGATCGAGGGATATCGGCCCGCCGTCAAACGAGGTGATCGGTTCAGCGCAGCCGTTCCAGTACGCCCGGTCTCGGGGGCTCTGCTGCAGGTCCTCCGAACCATCGTCGGTCTGTATCGCGCCGAGCGTCGAATCGTTAAACCCGTCCCCGTCGATCGCGTTCGATCCAATAACCATGAAGGTGGCGCCGAACTGGTTCGACGTATGCGTCAGCGTGACCTGGCTGGTGTTGACTCCGGTACCCAGCGCCGCGCCGCTGATCGAGCCCAGCAGTGAGTTGTTGAACTTGTAGCGCGTCGGTTCATCCGCCCCGTGATACGAGGACCCGGACCGCGGGTCAGACATGACCGGCTTGTTGAAGACGACCATCATCGAATTGATAGTAAGGCATGTCGCTGAAGCGACCTTGAGTTGCTCGCTGCCCAGGAAGGTCCCGAACTTCGGATCTATCAGGTCGTTCCCCTCGAGGTCCTGCACGTTTGCCACGGTGAGCCGGTACGTTGTTGTCGAGCACTGGCTCCCCGTGGTCGTGATTTCATACACGTCCGGGCTCACCTGAGCTATCAGCGTGCCGGTATCAATCGCGATGGCGTCCGATCCTGTACCGGAGCATCCACTCTCGACCGGATCTTCAATGAGGGTATAATTCGACAGGTTGCATGCCCCGTTTATACCGGTGGTTGCGTCCATCGCCTCCGAGAAGGTTATCCGTATTTTATTGATCCGGTACCCGTTCACGCCGAGCACATAGGGCGCCCTGGTGTGCTCGATTACAGTTCCATTTGCCGCGTCCCCTCCCCTGGCGGGATTGCCGGCAGCGTCGAATATCGCATTTTCCGTAGGGCGGACCCTGTCCGCACCCATGTCTTCCAGCGCGAGAGGATCGTTCAGGATAAGGCTGACATAGCTGTCGCAGCCGTCCGCATCAACCATGGCATCGATTGAATTGGCGCCGGTTCCATTGGTATCAATATATTCGAAATCGGATACCTCAAGGTTCTGCCCGCATGCGCCGCCGTCTGCGTCCACTGGCTCGCTGAACTCGATCGACATGTCGTCATAGCCAACCCGTCCCCTGAAAGCGACTATCACGGGTGCAGCCTTGTCCGTCTCGGATATCGCGGCCACGCCGGCATCCGCAAGGAAATTGCTGTTGCTGCCGCTGTTGATATAGTCTTTCAGCCCCGTTGTGGGGGACGGCTGCGTATAGGTAACGTCCGGCTTTGCGGCCGTGTCGCAGGCAATTCCCTCGTTGAACATGACATAGAGAACCGCATCGTTTGGCGTGTCCGTTACTCCCAACGCTGTCGCGGCAGAGCCGTGCACCAATCGCACGTTCGAATAGCCGGCCACGAGCAGCGCAGTCTGCGCATCACCCACGCTGTTAGCCGCATATTCCGGGAACGACGCGTCGAATACCGCCTTGCTGAAGGTAAGCCTGTAGTAATCGATATGACCGTCGCTGTCAGCATCTCCGGTTTCCGCTGTAGTAATTACAGGAAGCGTCGCGTCAATATAGATGTCCCGGGTCGCGGATATATTCGATGCAGGAGTGAGGCTCGCGATAGTGTTTCCCGCGCCGTCTGCGAGAGAATCCGCAACGCTCGTGCTGATGGCCGAGCTGCCCAGCCGCAATCCCGCGGTGCTCTGTCCGGCTTGAACCGTATAATTGATGCTTGCCGAGCCACCGGTGAATGTTGTTATATTCAGCGTCCCGCCGCTGTTGAGCTCAACGTCCAGGGTGCCGCTCGAGAGTACAACCGTCTCGCTGAAGGTCACCGTTACATCGATCACCTCGCCGGTCCCGTAGGTCCCGGCCGCCTTTTCCGATGACACCGAGGTAATCGTCGGCCGGATACCGTCAATGATGATGGTATCCGAAGTGAATATCGAGCCGGGCAGCCCGATAACAACGTCATTGCCCGATGCCGCGCTTTTCAGGGTGCCGCCGGAAAGGTCAACATCCGTCACCATCATCTTGACCCCAGCCGTGGTGTCATTTTCTGAAACAGTATAGGTTGCCGATGCGGTCGAAGAATCGGTAAATTCGGCCACGTGCGCCACCTGTGCCGTGGTCCCGTTAAGCGAATTCAGTGTCAGGTCAAGCGTACCGCCAGACAGGGTGACCGCTTCGCTGAAATGGAGCGTTATGGTTATCGTGCTGCCGATGCCGTAGGTATCATCGTCATCGGGCGTATCTATGGCATTGATCGTCGGGGAATTCCCGTCAATGCTGATATCCTTGTTGTCAGCGAGACTGTGGCCCGCCGGGATGGTAAGAATGGCGTCATATCCGGCCCGGTCTCTCAGCGTTCCGCCCGAGAGCAATACCTGGGTGCTGTCCAGGTCCTCGTTGTAATCGCCGTTGGCCACCTCATAGGAGCCGATATATTCGCTATCATCGAGCGAATTCACGCTCAGCGTCACTTCTTTGGTCTCCTCCGGCGAGGTATTCGTCATAATAGTTGCGGTAAGCGTTCCCCCGGCAAGCGTCACGCTCTCATTGAATTGCACGGTAACGTTGACCGTCGTTCCCCTGCCATATATACCGTTGCCGCTCGTCGAGGTGACGCTCGTCACAAAGGGTGCGATCCCGTCTACCACGATATCCTCATTGTCCGACAGCTCGCCGTCCGGAGGAATGTCCAGGATTGCATCGTTGCCGGCCGAGTCCCTCAGTGTGGCAAGGGGAGAAAGAATGGCACCGGTGGCGTTCAGGTCCGCGCTGTCATCGTCTTCTGCCACGACATAGGTGCCGCTGAGTACCTGTGAAGGATACGCGGCGGCGCTCACCGTCACGGTATTGCCTGAATCAAGCGCCATGACAAGGCTGCCGCTCTCAAGTATGACCGGCTCGCTGAAATGCACGCTGATTTCGATGCTGTCGCCGACATGAAACGAACCGTCCGGGTTCGGACAGGAGCTGGATGAATCGATCGAGGTAATGACCGGCGCGATACCGTCAACCGCTATATCCTTGAGATAGGCCAGCGTGTTCTTGAGCGTCGGCGGAGTGAGATCGGCATCCCGGTCGAGATGGTCACGCAGCGTGCCGCCGGAGAGTGCAAGACCTGCCGCGTCAAGGTCCGCCACCATATCGGTATCCCGGACCGTATACGTGCCCGAAAACTCTCGCGAGGGATAGGAGGACGCGCTCACTGAAACCGTGCCCCCGGTGTTCAGGGTCACATCCAGGCTTCCGCCGGCGAGCGTGACCGGCTTGGTGAATATAACGGTCACGTTTATCGGGCTGTCCTTTTTATACAGACCGTTTGCAGTGGTGGAGGTAATACTCTTGATCTTCACCTGCGCGAATATGTCGACAATCGCCGCTGTGCCGAATATAAATGTTTGCGATCGTGAGGTAAGAGAAGAAAAGACCTCGCCGTTACAGCCGATCATCCCTGTCCCGAGAGCCAGGGTGATGATATATCCGATAATTCTATGTATGATTTCTTGTATTTTCACGGTGCCACCCCTCATGTTAGAATTGATATCCCACGCCCAGCGAAGCGGAAACGAACTGTCCACTCACGGATTCAAATATCATCTTGTAGTCACCCTCCACGAACACGACCAAGTTCTTCACCTTCGGAGGATTGTACCCTATCCCCAGACCCGCTGCAATCAGCGGGTCAAATGCGATCTTGTCTATCTTCGTTATCTGATATTCGGTTTTATTAAGCAGGGCGATGCCTATCCCGCCTCCGAGCTTCAGGTATGCGAGAAACCCGTTTTCAAGCCGGATCGCTAAACGGATATGCGCATATTCGGGAAAAATCATGAGTCGCGCTGAAACTGCTGATGTTTTATGGTTGAAGTACATAAATTCCGAGGAGATGCCCATGCGGAGTGTAAATATACCTTGTTTGAAGGGCGTCAGGTCGAAATAGAGTGCTGCTCCATAGCCGTACCCGAGATAGGGTGCAGGCTTTCCGAATGGGATGATAAACGATCCCTTTGCCCCCAGTTCAGGCTTAATTTTTTCAATGACTGATGCTGAGTCAGTATCCTGTAGCTTGATATTCTCTTCATTTTTTGCATCTAGGGGATCTGCAAGGCAGAAAAAGATAATAACCATTGAAAATATTACAGCAATTTTACCACAGATCTTTAATTTCACTATTATCCCCCACCGCTAATATAAAACCAATCCAGGCGGTTTTTTTAATTTTTAACAAAAAAATATGTCCCCAGCAGAAATATTAAAAATTTTATTAACAATTTAAATGTTTAATATTAATAATTAAGCGATATGATTGTACAAAAAAATCCTATTAAATTAATCACTCATTTGCTCAAAAAGTATACAATCCAGAAATTTCATAGATTTATTATCAAAAACATAATATATCTAATTACAGTTATTCATTACATTATATTCCATGAATATATCAGGTTATATAATTAATCCAGTCGATATTTGATGCATCAAATTTATTCCCTCCTGAATCAATGAGGTTTACCATGTACCTCATGCAACTGCTCAATCAGAAACCAGATGAATCTCTACCCTCCCGTAAGCAAATACATGATGTATAGACAATAAAAAATAAGAAATTACTTGATTATTAGCACAATACTATTAGGGTTTGCGTCAAAATCAGGTAAAATTCAATGAATAAATTTTTCGTCATTATATGCATTACAATCATGATTTTCGGTTTTTCCTGCAAAAAAGGCGATGACCGCGGATCAGGGGCAGATAATCGAATTACCATCTCAGGCGCATGGGCGCTCTACCCCATGGTGGTAAAATGGGCCTCAGAATACCAAAAGCAGCATCCATCGATAATAATCGATATCTCCGCAGGCGGAGCAGGCAAAGGGATGACTGACGCGCTAACGGGCACCGTTGATCTCGGCATGGTGTCCCGGGATGTGTACAAGGCAGAAATTGACAAGGGCGCCTGGTGGATCAGCGTCGTCAAGGATGCGGTTATTCCGGTTATCAATGCAGAAAATCCGTTAAAAGAGACGCTCTTGAAACGGGGTCTCTCCCGCAAAGAGTTCACACGGATATGGATCACAGATGCGATACGGGACTGGAATACCTTTATAAAAAGCGACACAACATACCGCATTCATATCTATACCCGCTCCGATGCATGCGGCGCTGCGGAAACATGGGCGAAATATGTCGGCGGTTCACAGGAAGACCTCAAGGGAGTCGGCGTATACGGTGACCCGGGTCTTGCCGATGCGGTGCGGAACGATCTCCTCGGCATCGGCTATAATAACGTAAATTTTGCCTATGACGCATCGACAGAGAAACCCGTTCGCGGGATTCTAATTCTTCCGATCGACATCAACGCCAATGGCATGATCGATCCTCAGGAAAATTTCTATGCAGACCGGGATTCGCTTATAGCGGCCATTGCCGATGGAAGATACCCCTCTCCGCCGGCGCGCGATCTTCATCTGGTATCCCATGGCGTTCCCCGGAAAAAGGAGGTCGCGCGTTTTCTCGTGTGGATACTCGGCGAAGGCCAGAAATACATCTCTGAGGCCGGCTATATTGCCCTCCCGGCAGAACGGCTGATAAAACAGACAGCATCGCTGGCCGGGGCAGCACAGTAACTGTCTCCATCATCATAGCTCTGACAGTCAATGACAGCAAAACGGACACTGAAAGACCTGATCGCCGGGAAAGCGATGTTCCTTATCACCGCCGGATGCGGTGTCCTTGTGCTGGTGATGGCACTGGGACTCCTCATCCGGGCCTGGCCGATCATGCAGATTAAACCTCTGCATGAACTTCTTTTTTCCGTATCATGGAGCCCCATGAAGGGCGATTTCGGGATGCTGCCCTTTATTATGGGGACCCTCTGGGTCACCGGCATCGCCATTGTTATTGCTGTTCCCATATCGCTCCTGACATCAATTTACCTTTCAGAATTCGCGCTGTCCCGAATACGGGAATTGTCCCGGCCTTTTATCGACCTCCTCGCGGGGATCCCATCCGTGATCTACGGGATATGGGGCGTTATCGTGATCGTCCCCCTGGTGAAGGGGCGGCTTGCGCCCCTCTTCGGCGTCAGCTCGACAGGCTATTCCGTGCTCGCCGCCGGCATTGTCCTTTCCATCATGATCTTTCCTGTTATCATCCATATAACGATGGAAGTCTTTCAGGCAGTGCCGGCAGGTCTGCGCGAGGCATCGCTCTCCCTCGGGGCTACTCAATGGCAGACGGTCAAGCACGTTGTTTTAAGGAGGTCCCTGCCCGGCATCATCGCAGCGAATGTGCTCGGCTTTTCGCGCGCCTTCGGTGAGACCATGGCGGTTCTCATGGTTGCGGGCAACATAACAAAAATTCCAGGGTCGGTATTCGACCCGGGGTACCCGCTGCCGGCGCTGATTGCGAATAATTACGGCGAGATGATGTCCATACCGCTCTATGATTCCGCGCTAATGATGTCGGCGCTGGTTCTGTTCGTGGTGGTAATATTTTTTAACGTCATTTCACGATACATACTGCATCGGATCAGGCTCAGGATATCCTGATGGGGATACGGCTAAGGAGAACCCTTTCGGTATTATTTCAAATCAGCAGGAACTTCATGTAATGAGATCATCGTTCAATAAATTTGAAGAGGCCGTGTTCCGGTTTCTCATGATCGTCAGCACTCTGGTCGTTCTCGGCTGCCTGTTTCTCATTATAGGAACGGTTCTCTTCAAAGGCATCGGCTCGATGGATCTGGACATGATAACCAGGACACCGCAGGGCGGATATTATCTGGGCAAGGAAGGCGGCGTTTTAAACGCGATCGTCGGCTCAATCGTTCTGACCTCATCAGCAACCGCGATAGCCTTTCTGGCGAGCCTTCCGGTTGTGCTCTATATCAATATATATGCCGGCAAAAATTCACGCTTCGCGGAACTGATAAGGCTGTCTCTCGATTTTCTCTGGGGGATCCCTTCCATCGTCTACGGCGCCTTCGGTTTTATAATCATGGTATACTTCGGCATATCCGCGTCACTCCTGGGAGGTATAATCACCGTCGCCCTGTTCATTCTTCCGATTATGGCGCGCGCCATGGACGAAGTTATTTCCCTTGTGCCGGTGGAGCTGGTCGAGGCATCCTTCAGCCTTGGCTCGACCCGCATTGAAACGGCGTCGCGCGTTGTCCTTCGCCAGACCCTCCCGGGCATTATCAGCGCCATTCTCCTGGCATTCGGCCGGGGGATCGGCGACGCCGCCTCCGTGCTCTTTACCTCAGGTTTCTCGGACCGCATCCCCCTGTCGCTTACACAGCCCGCGGCCACACTGCCTCTCGCGATATTTTTCCAGCTCGGCACTCCCTTTCCCGAAGTGCAGGAACGCGCGTATGCAAGCGCCTTCATTCTTACCATAATCATTCTTATCGTCAGCATATCGGCGCGACTGCTCGCGGCCCGCTTCAGACGACATACCATCCAGTAGGAGCTCCGCATCATGCAAACAAATCCACACGTGAGAGTACACGATCTGAGCGTATCCTACGGCTCAACACCGGCGCTGAACCGCATATCAGTCGACATCCCCGAAAAACAGATCACCGCTGTCATCGGGCCGTCCGGCTGCGGCAAGTCAACACTCCTCAGGGCAATGAACCGGCTCCTTGAAAACAGTGACGGCGTTTCCCTTTCCGGATCGATACTGATCGACAATGAAAATATATACGATCCAGGCAGGGACGTGACCGAAATACGGAAGAAAATGGGCCTCCTCTCCCAGAAGCCCTACCCGCTCCCCATGTCAATTTTCGAAAATGTCGCCTACGGACCCAGGATCCATGGCATGAAAAAGAAAAATGAGATGGCGGAAACGGTGCGGCATTATCTTACCATCTCAGGGTTATGGGAAGAGGTGAAGGACCGGCTCCATGAGCCTGCCTCACGCCTCTCCATAGGGCAGCAGCAGCGTCTCTGTCTGGCACGCGGCCTTGCGGTCGAGCCTGAGATAATCCTGGCGGATGAACCCACGTCCGCGCTTGATCCGAAGTCGAGCCAGAAGATAGAGGCCGAGTTCAAGCACTTGAAAAACAGGTACACCATCATCATCGTTACCCACATCCTGCGCCAGGCGCGCCGTCTTGCGGATTACGTCCTGTTCATGTACCTGGGAGAGCTTGTCGAACACGGACCGGCCGCGCAGATATTTGAAAACCCGCAGCACGAGATGACAAAAGAGTATATCAGGGGAATTATCAGCTAGCTCACCGCCCGGCGGAGCGCTTCTGCTCCTTCCTGAAGAGGAAGTAGCTTCTCAGAAGAAAAATAAGTGAAATCACGAAAATTGCCCAGGAAAGCGCCGCGGCGATAGATTCAGCCATAATCAACGGTGCAGAGAGAGCAGCGCCGTTAAAAATCATGACGATCATGATCTGGGCCGCCCAGCCGGTGATCATGCCGGCAATGGGGAGTGAAAAAATCACTAGGTCTGCCACGGTGATCTGTTCGCCGCCGCCACGGCGAAGCTGCGTAAAAAATGCGATTGACGACGAGAATAAAACCGCGCATGATGCCGAATACAGAAAATAGACCCACTGAATGGTCTTTAAAACATCAACACTGCCGCTGCGCCAGAACGAAAGGATATTTTCAAATGTTCCTCTTGTGAAAGCAAGCTGGAGATGAATATAGCCCCTGCCGCCGGCACCCGCCAAGAGCGCGTCAATTTTCCAGAGAAACAGGGTCAGGACGGCGGTTGCGGCAAACGCCGAAATGCATACGTTTTTACGCGCCGCTGCCCGGTATACTATTTTCATCCGCGATTTTCCCACTGTTACCCGGTCCTGTGTCATTGATTTTTTTCAGTCGGCGGCCCCCCGATCGCGCCGCTTTCCCCCTTTTCCGCTCCCGTGCCGCCGCTGGAAAGCGGATTTATTTCCGGAAGAGCGCTATCATTGTCTTTAAGACGAATATCGTATGCGCCCTTGCTTACCGGCAGCGGTATATCGGAATCCTGTTCAACATCCATATCGTTTTTACGCTCGGGGATTTCCCACTTTTTTCTCTCTTGCTCAATTTTCATTCTGACGACATCGAGACGCGCCTTTGTGTCCGTATCATTCGGGTCAGCAAGCAAGGCCCGCGCATAGTAGCCCTCCGCCTCCTGCAGGTTCTCAAGCTTTTCATAGCACAATCCCAGATAGCGGTATGCCTGCTGCAGTTTTTGATTTTGAAGGAGGGCCCTGTTTAAATATTCAATGGCTTCCACCGTTTTCCCGCTCGAATAATAGAGGATCCCGAGCTGGAATAGCACCCGCGGGTGGTCCCTGTTGATGCGCATCGCCTCCTGAAAGTAGTTGAATGATCCCTCAATGTCCTGCAGGGTGATGCAGAGAAGGCCCATCCGGTAGTTGGCATCAAAATTATCCGGGTTGATTTTGAGCACCGCAAGATAGAGCTCCCGCGCCTCGTCCCATTTCCTGTCTTTTTCAAGGCGAAGCGCGGCGGCATAATAATACTTTTCCTTGTAGGCGAGCATTGAGCGGACGTACTCCTGCAGAGAAATGCGGTACTCCGCCTGCTTTTTTAATTCGAAGAGGAGCTCGGTTTCCTCTGTATATTTTTCACGCGCCTCCGCCAGCTCGGTCCGTTTCAGCAGAGATATGACCGCGTCATCAGGCTGGAACGATGCGGCGAGAGACAGAATGAATGCGCGCTGATCATCTCCTCCTGCGATCAGATCGAATACAAGCCTGTTTCTCTCCATAAAGGCATTTTCTGCCTGCGCCGGGATCCTTACCTGCCCGGCGCCAGTCAACATCAGTGCCGGTATAAAGCTTCTCTCCGGCGCACTGGCCAGCAGCTCATCGACGCCGCGGGTAAAGAGATGCGCCAGGAGATGGGGCTCATTCAGAAAAACTTTGCGCAGCTCCTCGTGGGACCTTAAAAAAGAAACAAGCCGCTCGTACGACTCGCGCCGTACGGTGAATATCCCGTCACCGTCCGATGCGAGAACGACCAGGATGTTTGAAAAATAATAGACGAGGTGGTTTTTGAATGTAGCCCTCAGGCCAAGCATTGCGTTGGCAAAGAGCTCCGGCCTGCACCCGGGAACGTTGAACACCTGTGCGAAGAGGCCGCCGGACTCAAGACGCCCCTTCATGAGCCGGTAGTATTCGCCTGAAAACCTGAATCGGTTCATGGCCTGGTCAAGAAGATTCGGCACGTCGACAATGGTAAAATACGGAATCCTGCTTCTCTCAAGATAGATGAGAAGAGAATGATTGTCCGGGACGTATTTCTGGGTTCCGGAAAAGGGGAGCCTGTTATAATCCACATCACGATCGGCAAGCAGGTCAAGACAGATGGAATTGTTGTAATAGCCTATGACCGGGTTTCTGAAAAACCGCTGGTTCCCGTCAACGACAAGCATCGTCTTGTTTTCAGGATGATGGAGGGAGAGGGGCGCCAGTGCGCGTTTCAGGTTCCGTATCACGCTGTCGTTTACCGCAAACACCGCATTCCCGCCCATGGTAATGACCGCATTGGTCCGGATGTAGTCCGCGTTGTAGTTGATATTGCGGAGCTCGTTGAAATTTTTTACCCGGGTTGCGTAGATGTCGTTATTCATGGGCAGCCTGAAATACAGGACCATGAAAACAATCATCGGCAGGAAGAGGAGCGAAAAGAAATAGTAGAGTCCCTTTCGCACCGCCTTCATGTCATGATTGATCATCGATATTGACGGGATCAGGACATTGATGAGCATCACGGCACAGACAATGCCGTAATACAGGAGATTGGTAAAATCGACAAGTCCCAGCGAGATGAGAATCGGTGCGGGCAGAATGATAAGCGAGAATTCCAGCACAGTTGCTCTCTTTTTATCGTCCCACCGGCTGCAGAGCGCTCTCACGGAAAGCCTGAGCACCATCCCGAGCAGAAACCCGACCGGAGCGAACAGCAGAATCCCGATTATAAAATGCAGTCCCTGGTTATAGTTCATAAGGAAGGAGATAAAAACGAGAAACGCAATTGGAAACAACGAAGCCCCGTATACATGCAGGTATGGGGCTTTGATGCCACCACCGGCAAGATACCCGCCGAGCAGCGCTGCCAGAAGCAGGACGACAAAGATGGCACCAACATAGACCGTATCACCGTAATATTTGCTTATGGCGACAAACCCGAGATACGCGTACAACAACACAGACAGGAAATTCAGATAGGTGTATAGCACGGCATCGGCACGCCGTTCAGGACGATTTCCGCGTTCCTTCTCCGGTTCCTCATCAGCAGAGGCTGCAACGCGGAGAGGAGCAGGATCATACGGAAGATCGATACCCCTGATTGAAACCAGGAGCAGGAGCCCCAGCGGCGAGAGATAAAAGAGCCGGATATCGAACGAAAAAAAGATTCCCGCCAGAGCAATGCCGAAAAGGCTCCCGGCGAGTAGCGCCCCGGCAAACCGTTCCGTTCCCCCTTTTTTTTCAACATACTCAGCACAAGAGATTCGCAGCGAATAATGAGTCTTTATGCCAAAAAAAATCGACACAAGAAAAAGAAGGGCCGGAAAACCGTACTTGAACGCAAAGAATGACTCTAAGAAAAGATCTCCGGATCCCTTGGTTATGAGATCTCTCAAGGCGTAGATGATGAAACCGGCACAGAAGACCGTTTCGGACAGGACCGTAATCAGTCTTGTTTTAGTTAATTTTGAATATAAAAACCTCCCCAGTAGATCACCGAAACAGACACCGCCAAGGCCGAACAGCAGAATGACGTTCAGTACTGGGTCATAAAAAAAATAGTATTTTAATAAAAAATACAGATCAGAAAAAAAGATACCTATTACTGCAAATGAAAGGAAATTATTGAGATCAATATATTTCCCCTGTGAAATAGCGGTTTGACCGGATTTCTTCAAAAAACTCATCTGCAATAAACCTTTTTCAATATTATATACAAAAGATCGCCATTAACGATGACTTGTTATATTAAAAAAACAAGAATTTTTCTCAATCTGGCGAGTAATAATGATTTATTTGGTTAAAACTACAAAAAAAATTAAAAAAATGCTAAGGGTAAAATACCAGATTCCGACAATTTGAATAGGATAAAAATGCAAAAAAATAGTAATGATGTTAAAATCAATTGATAAATAACTATATATGATATTAAACTCTAATAATCGCCTTAAATCGCCTTTAATCGCCTTCAACTTATTCCTTCTTAAAACCGAACATAAACACGAGAGGTAAAAACCGATCAGGCTGGCACGGAGGTCAGCCGCGCAAAGATTCATGGAGGAATCTTAATGATCATCAATCACAACCTGTCCGCTATTTTTGCGCACCGGGTACTCAAGTTCCAGCACTGGGACGTGGACCACGCGATGGAGAAGCTCTCTTCCGGCATGAGAATAAACAGGGCCGGAGACGACGCATCCGGACTCGCTGTTTCAGAAAAAATGAGATCACAGATACTGGGCCTCAGGCAGGCTGAACGCAACACCGAAGACGGCATGTCCCTTATCCAGACCACCGAAGGATATCTCCAGGAAGTAACGAACATCATCCAGCGCATGAGGGTCCTCGCGGTGCAGTCATCCAACGGCATTTACACGCAGATGGACCGTCAGCTCATACAGGTGGAGATTTCCGAGCTGGTCGACGAGGTCGACCGGATCGCCTCGCAGGCCGAATTCAACAAAATGAACCTTCTTCTCGGAGATTTTTCACGGATCCACGCGCGGGCATCCATGTGGTTCCACATGGGACCGAACATGCATCAGCGGGAACGCGTTTTCATCCAGACCATGAGCGCGATCGCGCTCGGCGTCAGGGATTTCATCGGCAATCCGATCAGCCTTTCGACTGCGGACAGCGCGAACCGGAGCATCGGGGTCTTTGACGAGTCAATACGAATAATCTCAAAGCAGCGGGCGGACCTGGGCGCGTACTACAACCGGCTTGAACATGCGGCCAAAGGCCTGATGAACGCCTATGAAAACACCCAGGCGTCGGAAAGCCGGATACGGGACGCCGACATGGCTGAGACCACTGTCGATTACACGAAATCCATGGTGCTGGTGCAGAGCGGCACGGCGATGCTGGCCCAGGCGAATAACCGATCCCAGCTCATACTGGAGCTCTTGCGATAGCGTTTTAGTGGTTTATAATCATATTTTTGTTCCGCCGGCCGATGGGCCGGCGGGGCAGGCTCTTTGAAAACTCTGGCACGTTACAAATCATTGCGGCAAGCATCTCCATCTGCACCGGAGGTCATGATGGTTGCAGCAATGCGCCAGCGGGTATTCCCAAAAAAAACTCAGCTAACCTGGTACACAATTTCCTGATACGGAGATCAGGAAGACAAGTAAAACAAAGGAGTGTGTAGACTATGATAATCAATCACAACATGAGTGCGATCAACTCCAACCGCGTGTTGAAGTTCAAGCACTGGGACGTTAACAAATCTATGGAGAAGATGTCATCCGGCATGAGGATCAACCGGGCCGGTGACGACGCCTCCGGACTCGCCGTTTCTGAAAAGATGCGGACCCAGATACAGGGCCTGCGTCAGGCCGAGCGCAACACCGAAGACGGTATGTCGTTCGTCCAGACCACAGAAGGGTATCTCGACAACACCTCGTCAATCCTCCAGAGGATCCGGGTGCTGGCTGTCCAGTCCTCCAACGGTATCTATACCCAGGAAGACCGTCAGCTTATCCAGGTCGAAGTATCCGCCCTGATCGACGAAGTTGACCGCATCGCCTCACAGGCGGAGTTCAACAAGTTCAAGCTGCTTCTCGGCGATTATGCTCGGACCAACCCCAAAGCCTCGATGTGGTTCCACATGGGAGCGAACATGCACCAGCGTGAGCGCGTCTTCATCGGCACCATGACGGCCGAAGGATTGAACCTGCGCGAGCGGACCGGCAAGTTCCTGGTCAACCTCAGCACCGCCGACGGCTCGAACAGGGCGATCGGGATCATAGACGATTCTCTCCATAAGATTGCCAAGCAGAGAGCGGACCTCGGTGCCTATTACAACCGGCTCGAGTTTGCTGCGAAAGGACTGCTGAACGCCTACGAAAATATACAGGCATCCGAAAGCCGCATCAGGGATGCCGACCTGGCGGAAACATTAGTCGACCTGTCCAAGGACCAGATTCTTGTCCAGAGTGGTACTGCAATGCTGGCTCAGGCAAATCTGAAGACGAGGACGATACTGCAGCTTCTCGGCGGCTAATAAAAAGATCATCTGAACACCAAGAGGGAATACCGCCAATTTATCCAAAACCCGCTCGCAAGAGCGGGTTTTTTATTGTCCTGAAAAAAAACCTGCGCTGGAACTAATAAGGGCCTTACGCGATCGCCTCAAACAGCAGGCCCGGCCTGATCCCGGGCGAGGCCTTGACAATCCTGCCTGAAGGGGAATATTCCGTGTTGGAATCATTCCTGTACCGCGCGATCAGCTCCTCGCTCTCTTCCATCGGCGGCTTGTAGTAGAGGGGAAACGGATCGTCCCGCCGGGCGACCCTTCCAACATCATTGACCCGCCCGCCGGCATAACGCGGCCACACGAATATTCTCTCATCGCTAATGCGGTTGAAGGTAATTTCGGCCAATCCGGAGGATATTCTCATGATACTATTATCGGCGCATTGCCGAAAAATATCAATGCGATGACAGATTGGTTTTTCACGAAAAGTACTTGAAAACAGCACGCATGAAATTCAACTGGATATCATTAATGCTGTCCATATTCAACGCCGGGGGAACGCCATGGGATTATCAGCTTTTTATAAGATTTTACAAGAGCACCTGTTAGAGGGCACCCTCACACCGGGCAGCGAGATCGGCATACGGATCGACCAGACCCTGACACAGGACGCCACAGGCACGATGGCCTACCTTCAGTTCGAGGCTCTCGGCATTCCCAAGGTGAAGACCGATATCTCCGTTTCCTACGTTGATCACAACACCCTGCAGATGGGGTTTGAAAACGCTGACGACCACGCCTACCTCCGGACCATGAACGCCAGCTACGGCATATATCATTCCCCCGCGGGGAACGGCATCTGTCATCAGGTGCATCTGGAGCGCTTCGGCATGCCGGGCGCCACACTCCTCGGATCCGACAGCCACACCCCGACTGGCGGCGGCATCGGCATGATCGCCATCGGCGCGGGGGGCCTTGATGTCGCCGTGGCCATGGGCGGAGGCCCCTTCTACCTGAAGGCGCCGAAAGTGGTCAATGTCCGCCTCTCGGGCAAACTGCGCCACTGGGTATCGGCGAAGGACGTGATCCTCGCCATCCTCGGCATCCTCACCACAAAGGGGAACGTCGGCACGGTTATCGAATACACGGGCGACGGGATCCGCACCCTGTCGGTGCCGGAGCGCGCCACCATCACGAACATGGGTGCGGAGCTGGGCGTGACAACCTCCCTGTTCCCGAGCGACGCCGTAACCCACCAGTTCCTCGCGGCCCAGGGCAGGGGCGCCTCATGGCGCGAAATCCTCCCCGATCCGGACGCTGAATACGCCCGTGTCATCGATATCGACCTTTCGACAATCGTACCGATGGCGGCGTGCCCTCACTCGCCCGACAATATCAAGCCATTATCCGAAATTAAAGGAATGCAGGTCCAGCAGGTCGCGATCGGGAGCTGCACCAATTCGTCCTACAAGGATCTGATGATTGTCGCGGAAATCCTGAAGGGAAAAAAGGCGGCGCCCGGGGTGAGCCTGATCGTCGCGCCCGGGTCGCGCCAGGCGCTGGAAATGATCGCGCGCAACGGCGCCCTCTCAGACATCATCGCAAGCGGGGCCCGCATCATGGAGTCCGCGTGCGGATTCTGCATCGGCGCGGGCCAGGCCCCGCCGACCGGGGGCGTGTCGCTCAGGACCAACAATCGCAATTTTGAAGGCCGTTCCGGCACCGCGTCCGGCCAGATATATCTGGTGAGTCCCGAGACAGCCGCCCTGTCCGCGATCGCGGGGACCCTCGTCAATCCTCTCGACCGGCCCGAAAGCGTATACCCGACGATAGCGCAGGTGGAGGCATTCCACATCGACGACTCCATGATCATACCGCCATCGGAAAAGCCGGTAAAGATAATACGCGGTCCAAACATCGGGGAGCCGCCCCGAACCGATTCGCTCCCCGACGAACTGCGCGGCGTTATCGGCCTGAAAGTGGGAGACAAGATCACCACCGACCATATCATGCCTGCGGGCCCCCGGCTCAAGTACCGGTCCAACATACCGAAATATTCCGAATTCGTGTTCGAGAATGTCGACCCCGGATTCGCAAAGCGCGCGCTGGCCGACAGGCAGAAGGGGGTCTTTACCGCCATACTGGGCGGCGCCAGCTACGGTCAGGGATCGAGCCGCGAGCACGCCGCCATTTGCCCCATGCACCTGGGGGTGCGCCTGGTGATGGCGAAATCGTTCGAGCGCATCCATTCTGACAACCTGATCAATTTCGGGATCATTCCCCTGGTCCTTGAAAACCCTGACGATTATGATCTGATCAACGCGGGAGACGATTTTACCCTGTCCGCGCTCAGGGAAACCATTGCTCATGCGGATACCATAACGGCTCGAATTGCCGGCGCGGAATACCGGTTCACGCTGGCCATCTCGGACCGGCAGCGCGCGATACTGCTCGAAGGCGGCCTCCTGAACCATACGAGAAAAAAATTCAACGCATGAATTATTATGAAACAATCATTCTCTGCCAGCCGGACACCGTAAAAAGCTGTTCCGCCTGCTGCGGGCTCATGAATTTCTCGGACATCTCGAGGCAGGCCCTCACCCGTTTCCTCGCCCGAGGAGCGAAGCGTTCTTCCGCGCATTTATCGGCGAGCGACATCACTGACCAGGGCGACGGCAGGCAGATACGGGACCTGACCTCATACATCTGCCCGCACCAGGGCCTTATCTTCAACAAGCGGCCCGGCTGCCTCCTGCATCCGCAGTACCGGATGAAATCGATGAGGCATGAATCGTTTTTCGGCGAGCAGATATGCGATGGCTTCCTCTGCCCGGCCCACGAAATCCTTTCCACGTATCACAAAAAGGCCATCATCAACCTCATCGACGACTGGTATTGCTATACCATTGCGGTCATCGACCCGCGGACCACGGTCTGGCTACTGGACATGATCACGGAACGCTTCCCCATAGCCTACCAGCGCGAGGATGTGATAAAAAACATCCTCAGCGAATCCCTTGAGGTCCATGCGAAATACCTGTCCTCATGCACCGGACCGGTCTTTTTCTATTCGGTTTCGGAATACAACGCCGGCAGGGCCGGTTTTTCTCTCGATATAGATTCGCGGGACCGGGACGATGAAAGAATGGAAATACGGGCGATCATCGAACGAAACCTGTGATCACCGCATACCTTTCTGCCTTAGAAAATCGATGGCAAGGTCCGGAAAATCGGTGAAGATTCCGTCAACGCCCATTCTGACATAGAAGATCTCGAGCAGCTCGTTAAAACTCTTCACATATGAGGGGAGCGCGTCAGCCCTGAACGTATACGGATGGACCTCCATCCCCCTTTCGTGTGCCCATTCGACGAGCTTTGTATATTCGGGCGCCGCTCCATCTCCCGCATCGGCAATTATCTGGTTCATCCATGGACCGATGCCATCCGCATACCGCGCCACTTCGTCCATGCCCTGAGGCGTCAGCATTCCGTAATAGTCCACCCCCGGCGTCTCTGCCCAAGTGTTGTCGCCAATGAGCTGCACCATAAAGAGCCCGCACTTCATCGTCTCTTTCATATAGCGGATACTTTCAGGCAAAAAGCTCTGGATGCAGCAGCGGGCCCCCCTGTCAGTGTAGCCGAAATCTGCGAGCACGCTGACAACGGCGCGCTCAATATTCTTACCTTCGCTCCGGTGATAGGCGGGGCCCTTCGGCTCAATATAGACGCCGATATTCTTTTTCATGCTCCTATTCAGCCCCCGGATCATCTCCAGCTCTTCTTCCAGGGTCGGTATGCGGAAGCGCAGCGCCGCCCCTGCCGGAAACCGCCCCGGATACTCAGCCTCCCCCGTATTCAGGTTAACCCGCTCGTGCAGCCCAAGCTGCCGTATCTCATTCAGGGTAAAGTCTACCGCGTAGTGCCTCCCGTCCGCCCTTGTCCTGTCGGGGAATCGGTCCGCGACATCGGTCAGCGCGTCAAGGTAATGATCGTGCATGACGATCGGCCGGTCATCCTTCGTAAGGATAGCGTCGAGCTCGACAAAATCCACGCCCATGCCGAATGCGGCCGCCTTGCCTTCTAGCGAGTGCTCGGGGAGATACCCGCAAGCGCCCCGGTGTGCTATAACGATCGGGTGTGTATTCATGACAGTATTCCTATCGCGTCTTTGATGTTCCGAATGCCGATCACCTCGCCGGTGAATCCGGCCGCCTTCGCCTCGCCGATTTCAGCCTCGGGCAGGACGAGAGCGGTGAAGCCTGAATTCTTGAACTCCTGGATCCTTCTGGAACAGAGCGACACGGGCCGTATTTCGCCCGACAGGGATATCTCTCCCAGGAAACCGTATCCCTGCGGAATGGCCCTGTCCGTGAAGCTGGACGCTATTGAGAGAGCCACAGCCAGGTCCGCGGCGGTATCGTTGATCTGGAACCCGCCCGACACGTTGATGAAAACGTCATGCGAATTGAGATTCACGCCGGCGTGCCGGTCAAGAACCGCCGCTATCAGTATAAGCCGGTTCAGGTCAAATCCGTCCGCCATGCGGCGCGGGTTCGGGAAGGCCGACGTGGTCACCAGCGACTGCACCTCGAACAGGATGATCCGGCTCCCTTCCACCGCGGCGGAGACCGCATTACCCGGCGCGGACGAAAGATAGGGATTCAGAAATATCCTGTTCTTGTCTGTAACCTCCACGAGCCCACGGGCTTCCATGCGAAAGAGCCCGATCTCGTTTACTGATCCGAACCGGTTCTTGAACGCGCGTAAGACCCGGTAGTCGCGCGAGAAATTCCCTTCGAAGTAAAGCACCGTGTCCACCAGGTGCTCCAGAAGCTTCGGGCCGGCGATTGATCCCTCCTTTGTGATGTGTCCGATCAGGAGCAGGACCGCGTTGAGCCTCTTGGCTGCGACCGCAAGCCGTGAGGCTGATTCGCGGATCTGGCTCACGGACCCCCTGAGCCCCGGAATGTCCGGAGAATAGAGCGTCTGGACCGAGTCGATGACAATGCACTGCGGATGCAGTGATTCCGCAAGGCCGACAATCTGCTCGACATCGGTCGCGGTTGACAGCTGTATCTTGTCCAGGGGGCTGCCGATCCGTTCAGCCCGAAGCTTGATCTGTTGCGGCGATTCTTCGCCCGATATGTAGAGGGTTTTGAAGAATCCGGCCACCTGGAGGGCGAGCGTCGACTTACCGATGCCCGGCTCTCCCCCGACAAGCAGGACAGACCCGGGGACCACCCCGCCGCCGCACACGAGGTTGAATTCCGCGATGCCGGTCCGTATTCGTTCAACTTTGTCGCTGCCGACGCCAGAGAGAGGGATGACATCAGCCGGCGGCGCCTTTTCCGCACGGGAGGGCGCCTCCGCCTCAACAATCGAGTTCCACTCGCCGCACGAGGGGCATTTCCCCTGCCACTTGGGAAAGTCCGATCCGCAGGCCGTGCAGACGAAAAATTTTTTCTGCCGCGCCATTGCTAGTTCTGGGACCTGAAAAAAAGCTTTGAGGGATCCTGCTTGAGCTGCCGAAACAGGTCCTTGGCCGCGATTGAAGCATCCCTGAGATTGTTGTATATGTCTTCCTCGTTCAGAAGCTTCCCCAGCGTGCCGCGTCCTTTTTCGATCCGAAAAACTATCTTGTTCAGGTTTGTTGTGGTTTCTGATAAGTTTCTCAGGGCAATATTGATATCGTCCTTGTTTTTATCCGACAGGTCCGCCATGTCTTTCGAAAACCTGTTGATGTTTGCCATCATGACCTTGGACTGCACATTCAGGTTCGCTATTGTTTCTTTTGCGGATATGATAGACTGGCGCATATCCCCCCGGTTTTCGTCCGCTATTGTATTCAGGCTGCCGACGAATTTCTTAGAGTTCTGAAATATTTCCGCCAGGACCTGACCGCCGCTCTCGTCCTGCATGAAACTCTGAAAGGTCATCATCATCTGGTCAAAGCTGGCCGGGTCGATACCGTACACCTTGTCCCCGTCCATTAAAAAATCCTCCACATCGCCCGCCGGCGGGACAAACACATTGATATATTTCTCGCCTATGAGCCCGGACGTGAAGATCGCGAATTTCGTGGTTTTTACCAGCGTGTATTTCTTTTCAATCCACACGGTGACTTCAGTCTTTTCACCGGACTGGTTGATGGAATCCACGTGGCCGATTTTTATGCCGCCGGCTATCTTCACCGGGGCGCTGATCCGCAGATCGTTCAAAAAACTGAAATAGATCCGCAGGGTATACCCCTGCCGCGAAATATTTATTTTTGCCAGCAGTGCCACCAGTATGATAAAAATGGTAAAACTTACTGTAATCATGAGGCCAACTCTTGCCTCGTTGTTGAGTTTCATCGGCACCCTCCGCGGAAGACAGTATCTCGCATGGCTCCCATTTTTCTAATTTATTTATACTAGAATAATATTTGATGGATTTTGCAACTACAATTCCAATTTTATGTCGCCTTCAATATTTATGAAATTCCATTTTTTTTAAGAGTTTCCTGCATTGCTTTTACGTCCGCGCACCTGGCCCGGCCGCAATTTTTCTATTGACAAAGTCACGTATCAAAAATATTTGATTAGCAATTCAAAGGAGGCGCACAGTGGGAAAGCAATATAATGCACGGGAAAAACGTCAGAGGGCTAAAAGAAGAATAAAACGGGCAAAAAAGCAGCTTAAAGAAAAGCTCGTTAAAAAATATTAATCTTCATTTTCACCGGTTCTTCCGGAGCCCGTGCCGTCATAACGGCTCCGTACCTTCCTGAACCGGAAGGAATCATGCATCATGACAAGCGCGGCAACCCCGGAGATATTTTCAGCCGTTACTCCGCAGGGAAATCGCCTGTCCGAAAAATCGAGCCAGAGCGCGTTATCAATATCAAGGGGCACGTACAGGAGAAGCGTGTTGAAATAGTCGTGGGTAACCGCGTCTCCCGGTTCCGACAGGGATTTGTCCCGCGCAAGCGCAATATACGACCTGATGCCGCGGTCCCGGAGCAGGGCCCGGGCAAGAAGGACCCTGTTTTCAACGCTCCCCTTCTTTCTGAAAAGGGTCGTTTCAGGCGGGACCGGATAAAACATTACGCTGGCGCCAGGTTCAATCTCCCGGACAACAAAGTCATACACGCCGGTAATCGTTTCCTCGAGGCTCCCCTTCCGTACTGGAACCCCATTCAGTGGAGATTGCCCTGACGCTTCCCTGATGAGGCCCCCGTACCAGGCAACGAAATCGCCAAAGCCCTGCATAGTAGTAAAGGAATAGCTGTATGGGGAATCCAATTTTCCATCCGACCGATGTCCCAGTTGCACCGGGGGAATGTTTGTGAGCGTTGCAGAATAGACAGAGTGATCCCCGATCTTCGATGTACTGAGAGGCACCGGTGTTTTAAACCGGAAGTTGAGCTTCATTTTCGCCGGAACCGTTACCCGCACGGTCGCCTGTATGACGGGCTCGTCGTAATTCTGGATGCATTCGGCCAGGGAAAACAGACTACTTTTCCGCAGCGTTGCAATCGGATCATCGATGATATATGACAGGTGTATGACCTTTTTTTTTGCCAGGGACGAAATAAAAACGCTCGTTCCCTCATTCGTTTTTTGAATGACGCATGGGTCTGTATACGACCCCCGCATATCATAGACCCGCATACTCACAGGACGAAACATGCCCTGAAAGGGGATCCGGATCTCACGCCATTTGTCCACACCCTCATTGTTATTTACCTGAATGACATCATCACAAAATACCCTGCACCTGCCGTCTTCATGCAGAACGAAGTTCCGTTCCCGGCGAAGTATCACGCTTGGATATGATGCATATCCCTCATTATACCGCGGGGGTCCTGACGTATCTCCATTTCCCCGTTCGGTGCTGAATGGATTTGTGACCGCACCGGTTTCAAGAAAATTGAGGTAGTCCGAAATATCATACTGTGAAGGTTCCATGCTCAACGCTTTCTGGAAATACATGGCCGGATCATCAGACTGGAGAATGTCAATACGTCCGAGCGCGCGATATAATGACGGCCTCTCCCGGGTCACAAGCGCGGGGAGTATGCAGCGTCGTGCGGCTTCGAAATCACCCTGCCGCATATATATTTCGATCATTTGATCTGAGAAATCATTGTTGAAATTATACGATCGGATCAGTTCGAGTGCTGTGGTATAGTCGCCGCGTGAAACGTATTCCCGTATGACTGTCCCTGCCCTCTCGAGAGAAAAATCCTTTTTCAGCAGCTTGCTCAGAAGATCGAGGAATTTTCCCCGGTCCCGCGTACGATAAAAATCCGCTTCCACTGCCATGATGCCGACAGAATCAGGGAAAAGCCTCCGGGCTTTTTCCGCTGATTCAATAAATTCTTTATCATATTCCAGTATGCCGAGTGTCCGCAAGAGCATTATATGCGCACGAGGATTCCCAGGCATGCAGGCTACCAGCGCGTCAGCCTCCCGGTGCGCGTTTTCGATATCACCCGTTCCCATCAGTGATTCCAGCCGCTTCAGCCGCGCGGGATAGAAATGCGGCTCCTCTTTTATAAGCCTGTCCAGGATACCGACACCCTCCGCCTGCCTTCCCGGAAACAGGTCCGTCCCGGCCGCCAGCAATGATGCAGCAAGACGATACCGGATGTACGGGTCATTCTTATCCGCGAGCGACTCCCGGTAGTATTCCAGCGCTTCATCGCTCTCAAGATTATCGAAATAATAACCGAGATACGCGGCCCTTTGCGGATTGTCGGCGCGTTCCGCCGCCAGCGCCGCGAAAGGCGGATCCAGCACTTCCTCAACATCGCACTCGCCCGTAAACGAAGCGTCCTGCTCGATATCCGGCGATACCGGCCTGTCGTGTTCATCGGTTACGAGCAATCGCATCCTTTCGAACGGCGAGCCATACAGCTTGATCATCACGGTAATGCCCCGGCAGCCTGCTGCCGTGATGACCCGCATCGCGCGCCGGCAGGTTTCATCATTCCTTAGCACTGGACGTCTATTAATAAAAACGGCATAGCGTGAACCGGAAAATATTCGCAGCGTGAGTGAACTCCCGCTCCTGAACGAAACCTTTGCGTATACTACACCTCTCCCAGGGAATAGGTATTTGCCCGAATCAAGCCAGCCGTCCGATTCGTTTAGGCGTATCCTTTTTTGCGGATGAATCCCGCCCGCGGTCGAAACCACCTCGGGCTGGAAGGGATAGTCCAGATCGCCCGGCCCATATTTACGGTATGGTCCAAACAGGGTCCATGTCCGTATCGGCATGAGCTCCTCCGTCAGCTTCTTTGCCCGTTCAGCATCGATACGGTACAGGAGCCGTTCCAGCTCGCAATTGAAATGAAGCATACAGGCCCCGGCATTTTCATCGCCACTCGATCGTATCGCCTCCCTGATCCTGCCGGCGGCGTTCAATATCCGTTCCGCACCGAGGTACTCTGCAATCCGGAAAAAATCAGCGTAATGGAGAATGGCATGCGCACCGGTAGGGTTTCCGATTAACAGTGCCTCGAGTTCTTTTGCCTGTGCTAAATAATCCCCGTCCCTGAACCGCTGCAAGGCAGATCTCTCATGACATTGAACATCAGGACGCGGTGCGGCTGATGCGCCAGGAGCATCGAAAATGAAAACAGCAGAAACGAGGACGATTATATATAATTTGTATTGCATGATGCGCAGGTGGAAGAACGCCGGAAGACCGCTTTTATGAAGAGGCATAACAGCGCTCAGTATTTCATTCTATCAACATCGCGCCCTTTTCCATCAATATATCCAGTATATAAGAGTTCCGCTTTGAATTCAGTGGCGTATACCCTATGAGCTGGCCTGTAAACTCCAGACGTTCCTGTTCCTTCAGCATTGAGATAGTCTGCCGGCTGTCCACATGAATACGGTATATGATCCGGATATTCAGGCGCTCTGTTTCTTCTTCAGTCATGTCGATGCGAAAATTTTTCTTGAAGCCGGGCACTCTGGTTATTGCAGTGATACGACCGCGCCCCAGGACCACCGTGTTAAGCCGCTTTTTCAAAAAATCGTCACGCAGTATTGCCGGGGTTTTTGAAAAATCGTCATAAAACCGGGCATCCATCTGAAGGCGTGTCGGCTCCTGCGCTTCCTCTTCTGAAAACGCCTGGACGCTCAGCAGCGCGATCAGGCCGATCATGCCGGCTGTCAGGATTTTTGTCATACCGCTACCGCCTTTCCTCGGAAAATCGAATTTCCAGGGTGCGTGAATCCCTGCTAACCATTATTTTTTCAAGATGCGAGTCATGCCTGTTAAATATGCGTATAAAAGACTCCAATGATGTTACATCAATCCCGTCAGCGGAAAGGATGATGTCGCCTTTTTTCAGGTTATACATAACGCTCCTTGGCGAGACCTCGGAGATGATCACATCTCCGGTCCGTGAATTTTCACCGATCTCTATCCCGTAGAGCAGATAGAGCCTGTTCATTCCCGACCGGATTTTTTTATACACGGTCCGTTCGCGTAATACCAGCGAATAATTCTCCATACGTCCGCCGCGCGAGATTGCGATCTCGATCGTTGAGCCGACCGGTTTGTTCCCCACAGATCTGAGGAGGCTTCCCAGCGTCGTAATCTTCACGCCGTCAACCCGTTTGATTACATCGCCCGACATGAGTCCAGCCGCCTCGGCGGGAGAATTCCGCATGACCGAGAGTATCGAAAGCGAGCTGTCCTCATTTCCGATTCCGCGCCGGGCCTCCTTTACCAGAAACCCGATCCATCCACGACGCACCCTGCCATGCCGAACCAGGTCGTGACATACTCTCTTCACCAGGTTCGAGGGAATGGCGAAGCTGATGCCCTGGAAGCCTCCCGACTCCGAGCGTATAGCGGTGTTTATCCCCACCAGTTTTCCCTCGAGATTGATGAGCGGACCGCCGGAATTGCCAGGATTTATCGGCACGTCGGTCTGTATGAAATCCTCGATATCGGCAAAGCCGATATTGTCACGGCCTTTAGAAGAAACGATCCCCCCGGTGACCGTCCGTCGCAGTCCGTAGGGATTACCCACGGCAAGCACCCACTCCCCTTCGGACAGCAGGTTCGAATCTTCGAACTGTACCGGGCGAAGCTTCCTTCTGTCGGAATCGCTCATTTTCAGGAGCGCGATGTCCGTTTTAGTATCAGCCAGGAACATCTTTCCATTTTTAAAGCGCTTGAGTTGAATCGAACCGCCATCGTCATACCGTACCTGGTAGTAATCTCCCTTCATTACGACATGATAATTTGTGACAATATAGCCGCCGTCGATAACGGTTCCGGAAGCGTATGCCACTTTGCTGTAATCCGCGCTCCTGCTCTTTTTTTCATATATTGAGATGCTCACTACCGAATACCTGACCGCCGCGGCGGCGCGCATAAATGGGGCGCTGAAGTCATTAGACAGCTCTGCGGCACGCGATGACGCGGCGAGACACACAGAGACGCTAATCGTTAACAACAGCTTCGAAGTAAGTCTTACCTTCCGGCATTTTGTACTTGGTGAAATCAATTCCTTTTCCCCTGGGTGCATGGGTATAATTTTTATCTCTCGGTTCAAGACCTGTCAGAAGCGAAAAGATCCCGACCGCGATCCCTTCCGCAATTTCATCCTGCTTCCTGGTAAGTAAAAGCCGATCCCTGCGCCGGTTCAGATATCCCAGTTCAATGAAGGCACTGACCGCATTGACATGAAGCGGCATTATCCAGACAGAGATATAGCTCTTCCCCGGCTTTTGCGACCTGCTGTCATCCCCGTGCAGGCGAAGGGACAGGCAGATATACCGAATGATTTCATACGAGGCGTAGGCGTTGTCTCCGCCGAATCCCTCTTCCCCGCCGCCCCTTCGGAAGCTCTCATGCGGAGATCGCTCCCGCTTCCAGAACTTACCTTCCGGTACAACAGCGCGCGGCGTTTGCGCATACCGCGACGACGGGATATGGTGCCGGGCCGCGTTTTCCCATCCCTCGGAACTGGCGTACGCCCAGTCCAGCATGTTAAAGCGATATCCTTTAAAGCCGGACAGATCAACCTTGCGATTCCTCCTGAGTGGATAGCCGGTAAAATAAAGTGAGGTATCGTTTAAAAACCAGCTGAATGCCGACCTGCTGGTATCCTCTATAAACCAATCGCTGTAGGGGCTGTTCCAAAAAAAGCCTCTGTCCTCGCCGCGCCCCTGCAGGTAGTCAAGCCCGGCCCTGAGCAGATCATAAGGCGGTGTAATGACCGGGTTCATGCCTTCATAATCCCGCGGCCCGGACAGGGCAAGATGAAGCGAAACCACGAGTTGCGGCTTGAATGCATTGATGCGTGATATCCGTCCGTGCCTGATGATGCCCTGCGCGTCAGGATAATCAAAAAGCCTGAAAGGGGCGTTCGGATCCTCCATGCCATCCGCCTCTTCCCAGGTAATGGATTTTCCCCTGCTCAGCTTCGTAATAACATTAATTTTTACGGGAACGCCATCAGCATATTTTTCGAGCAACTGATAAAATCGATCATGGTCAGCCCCTGGAGCGAGGCTCCTCAGGATCTTTTCGGTCTTCCGGGCTATCGAATAGACAATGACGCTCTCCTTTAAACCCCGCCGCTCCGCGCCCTCCTTGAAAACATCGAGGTACCTTCCGGTGAGGGTGTCATAGCGGTCCCCGTGCACAGACATCGGTTGCTTTCCCACACCGCCGTGACCCGGATCAATGACGATCCTGAATGTGGGGAATTCCTCCCTGTTCATCATTGAGGGGATCATGACCAGGAAAACCATGCCAAGGGGGATCAGCACCGCCCGCCTGACAAGGGTATCCAGTATGGAAAAATAGCATTCTATTACGTGGTATCTGATGATTTCGAGTCTATTCAGCATGATATGAAATACTATGTCGACATTGCCTGACATGGCCGCGCACTGCGATCATCATCTCGAACCTCCGCCACGCGGCAGGGATTTAAAACCCTTGATGCTGCAGTTCAGCATTATCTCCCTTCATCGGCAGGCCAAAAATACTATATTATAAAAATTTTAAAAACAAAAAAAGGGGATCGCTCCCCTTTTTTTATGCATGCGCATCAATAGTAATTTCTGCTCTATTATTGTGCCGCGCCCCCAGTGCTGTATATCCTGTTCAGATTGTCGGCCTTGGCTACCTTGTACTTGTCGCGAACGCTCTTTTTCTCATTTTCATCCTTGGCAAGCTGCTCGAGTATGGAAATGCCATACGCGCGCGCGACCCGCAGATGGTATATGGCGCCCAGCCCATACTTCTCCGACATGGCTTTCTGCGCGTCGTCCATCTGGCCGTACGCGACCCGCAGCCGCAGGTGGTTGTCGCTGAGAAGATCCGACTTGTCCGGATCTATCCGGGATCCAATGTCCAGGTGCAGCTGAAGAATTTTACCGGCACATTCGTTCAGCAGGTCTTCGCACTGCTTCCGGTAATCTTCATACATAATCTTGAAGAGATCAGTAATAGCGGCATGGTTCTTCTGCAGCTTGTCTTTGGCATAGACCATGTTCCTCTTGTAATACTGCTCCATACCGTCCTTGTAGCCGTTGTATACTTCCTGATACTTCGAGTCCCAGCCTTTCCCTGAATTGTTCTTAACTATTATGTTAAGCATGTAAATCTCATCGAGATTCCGCTTCATCAATTTGTCTACGACTTCATTGGCATGAAACTTGGCGAGGTAATCGTCTTCGGGCCTGTTTGATTCATCGTAATCCTTGCTCCTGTACGATCCGTCAGGCATTTTGGTTATACCGTCATCTTTCTTTTCCTGGGCAACGGCGAGCGATACCACAAAAAGACCGATGACTACAAGCGACATAACTTTGGACCATTTTCTCATCGTCATATTAGATCTCCTCATAAAAACTATATTTTTCCTTTTTTTATTCATCCGGAAAAAAATGCTCATACCAAAGTGAAGTGATATACTGCATAACAAATTATAAATTATCAATCACTTTTTTTGAATATCGTATTAATTTCCTGTCAACTTTATTCAATTACTGAATATTGGAGCATCAAAACCATTTTTTCAGCTCAGCCGTGCCGATCCACCATGAATAGCTGCCCCTCTGTCATATTTCGTATCTTGACATCTTAGTATTGCTGCCATGCATCTATTTTTGAAATGACAGATAATTATGTCATCTCACGAGTATTATTCTGACATCCATCACATTGGTATTCGTTGGACCGGTTATGATTAGCCCTCCCAGTTTTTCGTGAAAATGATATGAATCGTTCCTCGCGATGTAGTCCTGGATGTCGAGCCCCTTTTCACGCGCCTTCTCCGCCGTTCTGCCGTCAATGATGGCCCCTGCCGCGTCCGTGGGGCCGTCGGTCCCGTCCGTGCCGATGCTGGCAATCGTGCACCCGTCAAGCCCGTCGATGAATTGCGCGGCGTGGAGCGCGAATTCCATATTCCTGCCGCCCAGACCGTCTCCTCGCACCGCAACCGTCGTTTCTCCGCCGCTTATGATACATGCCGGCGGCGGCGCAGGATTCGATGATGCGCGGATCTCCCGCGCGATGCGTGAATGCCAGAGCGCGGCGTCCCGGGTGTCTCCTTCTATCATTGAAGAAAGTATTATGCTCCGGCACCCCAGCTCAGTTGCTTTTCTCTGGGCCGCTTTAAGCGCGATGATATTGGAGGCGATGATTACATTGAAGACCTTTGAAAAGGAGGGGTCCCCTGCCTTCGGGTTTTCTTCGAGGGCTCCTCCCGCACCGGCGCGTATGCGATCGGCCACGGATGAAGGCATGGCGCTTTCGATTCCGTAATTCTCCAGCACGCCGAGGGCATCCTTGAAGGTCGAGCGGTCGGGAGTGAACGGGCCCGATCCGATCACATCGATATAGTCTCCAACCACATCAGACATCATCAGGTTTATGACAGTGGCGCCCTTGGCCGCCCTGGCCAGGTTGCCGCCTTTCACCAGGGACAAATGCTTGCGCACCGTATTTATCTCGTCTATCGCCGCGCCGCATTTCAACAGGATTGACGTGGTCGCGCGCTTTTCATCAAGCGTGATCTGCTCAGGCGGCAGCGGCATGAGCGCCGAAGCGCCTCCGGAAATGAGGGATATGACCAGGTCGCGCTCGCCGGCCTGCCTGAGAAGATCCAGTATCTTTCGCGCCCCCGCCATACCCCGCTCATCCGGAACCGGGTGAGACGCCTCTATGCACTCGATCTTTGAGAGACTTTCCGTGTACCCGTCCTTGACGCTGATACAGCCGGCATCTATCCAGTCTCCGAGCATTCTTTCGACCGCAAGTGCCATGGAGGCCGTCGCCTTGCCCGCCCCCACCACGAATATGCGATCCACCATGCTGAAATCAACCCCGTGTACCATGCGGTCGTCTGAATACAGCAACAGCCGTTCATTTTCGATGCACAGGTGAGACGCCACCGCTGACGCGGGGTCCACAGCCGCGATCGACGCTGCAAGGATTGCGCGCACATCGTCCCGTGCTTGCGACATGATTCAACACTCCTTCCCGTCATCAACAGGGATGCAGGCCATTTTCATACCTCGCCCTTTTTCCGTATCCTCACCAGCATGACCAGGAACAGCACCGCGGCAATGGCAAGCAAAAGGGAGCCCTGAAGGTAGGCACCGAGGAGAAGCTTCCCCGTGGAAAAAAGCGCGGTATATACAATGATCATGCCTATGAGCCAGTTCAGCAGAAGTCGCGGCATTGTCTCATTGCCGGCATCGCGCTCACCGATGGAAAATTTTTTCCATCCCGGTCCGCCCGGCCGCACCCGGCGATAAAAAACCGCCAGCTTTTCATTTTCAACCGGTTTTGTCATGAATGTAGTGACGAGCCAGGCAACAGTGGTAACTCCCGCTATAAAAAAAAGGCTTTCGGGAAATTGCACGAACGGCTCATAAGGAACGTCCGGATTCATGCAGCGCGCAGCAAGCCGGGGGATTCCGTAGGCGAGTATCGGCACCACCATGGCAACGATCTCGGACCATGCGTTGAGCCGCCACCAGTACCAGCGGAGAATCAGGACAAGACCCAGTCCGGCGCCGCATTCGATGATAAATTCCCACGCGCCCGTGATGCTCCCCATGAACCTAATCATAACGCTGGAGAGGAGCACCAGCACAAGCGTCATAATCCGGGAGACCAGCACGTAATGCTTCTCGTCTCCGTCCTTCTTGATAAACCGCCGGTACAGGTCGTTTATAATGTACGAGCTCCCCCAGTTCAGGTGGGTCGCTATCGTGGACATGTAGGCGGCGAGGAACGCGGCAACGAGAAATCCCCTGAACCCGGCAGGGAGATGGTCCCGTATGGCGAGAATATATCCCTCGCGAGGATACTGCAGATCGGGATAGAGCACGAGCGACGCCAGCGCGACGATAATCCAGGGCCAGGGCCGCACCGCGTAGTTGGCGATAGCGAACCATAGTGTCGCGAGAAGCGAATGGCGTTCATCCTTTGCTGACATCATGCGCTGGGCGATATATCCTCCCCCGCCCGGTTCGTTCCCCGGATACCAGGAGGACCACCACTGCACGCCGATATGGGCGATAAAGGCGGAAACGGATAGGGTCATCACGCCGGCTGCCGCTGTGGATGTCCCCATGGACACGGTCGGGAAAAAATGGAATACATGTTCCGGCAATTTTGCCATGAGGCCGCTCATTCCGCCGATTTCCGGGAGGTCGAGCACCTTGACCGCAAGCACGATGCAGCCCGCCATCGCGACAAAAAACTGGACCATGTCCGTAAAAGCCACTCCCCACAGGCCGGAAACCGCTGAATAGACGCCGGTGATCGCCATGGCGCCGATGATAAACCAGAAGATATTTTCATCGCTCACGCCGAACATGATCTTGAGAACCGACGCCATGGCGAGGTTCACCCATCCCATGATGATGATATTCATGAATACGCCGAGATAGAGCGCCTTGAACCCGCGCAGGAAGGCAGCCGAAGGGCCTGAATAGCGGAGCTCGATGAATTCAACGTCAGTGAGGATATCCGCCCGACGCCACAGGCGGGCGAAAAAAAACACTGTGAGGACCGTACCAGCGACCATGTTCCACCAGAGCCAGTTGCCCGCTATTCCGTTTTTGGCAACGAGCTCCGTTACCGCCAGCGGCGTGTCGGCCGCGAAGGTCGTCGCCACCATGGCAGTACCGGCCAGCCACCAGGGCATCTTTCTTCCTGACAGGAAGAAATCAACGGTGCTGCCGCCCGCCCGTTTTCTCAATACCAGGGCGATCGTGATGCTCATGATAAAATAGAGTATGATCAGGATGATATCTACGGGTGCCATTGACATGCCCTGCCCGCCGCACCTCTGCTGCGGGCATATTTCAGATTTTATTGCAGCTCTTTATAATAGAAATCGATGTCAAATCCGCCATATTTCGAATTGAACGAGAGGTTGATGTTTTCATACAGGGCCTTGACAAGCAGGGGGTCATCGTTGAATTCTGGCGCGTTGAGCTTTATGTCATGCTTGAGGAACTGCATCTGGTTTGCGAAGGTTCCTGTTATCAGGTTCGCAAGCTCGCCGGCCACATCGCCATGGTATTTTTTGATGGTCTTCGCGTCGCTTGAATTCACGAACCTGCCGGTGATCTGGTCGAGTGTCTTTTTCGGGAGGTTGATGATAATTTCGCCCTTCATAGACCCATTGATCTCTACCACCACGAGAGGATCCTTGCCCCGCGACTGTGTTTCATAGACTTCTTCCACCGTGGCGTCATCGAGAAAATGCCTGAATATATGATTAACTGATCTAACCAGATATTTGGAATATCGATCGTAGTGGCCCATCATATGCTCCATACCAGGAATCTGCTGCCGTGAAGTGCTCTACAGGTAACACCTAATAATGGAAATTTCGCCTTGTCAATAGTTTTTGCATGTTATGTCGCATAAATTGCCGTGATGGGCGAAATCCTATGGACTTCGCCCATCACGGCAGCCATGCTTCGTGGGGCGCAATCCTGTGGAATTCACCCATCATAGCAGCCAATGGTTGTGGAGCGCAATCCTGTGGACTTCGCCCATCATGGCAGCAATGGGTCGTGGGGCGCGACTCAGAGGACTTCGCCCATCGTGTCAGCAATGGGTCAGCGGTCCTGTTTTTATCTAGTGAGAAACTATACCGATAGGCCGGTGGAGCGTCGGAAAAAAGAACTGAGCAGCCGAGGACTGTCTGAGTTTTCAACGCTATTGTCCGAGTTCCGCAGGCTGCGAAGCTTTTTTCCGACGTGTGATAAAACTATTGAGAGAGACCCTTAATCATGTCGCGGGCGATTGCGGCAGCCTGCTTCACCGCCTCATCGAGTCCTTCGGCGTTCTTGCCTCCGGCCTGGGCCATGTCCTTGCGCCCGCCGCCGCCCCCGCCAACAAGCTTCGCCACATCCTTGATAAGCCTGCCGCAATCGACGCCTTTTTTTACCGCGTTGTTCGTCGCGGCGAACATGAGGAGCGCCTTGCCGTCGGCAACGGATCCAAACAGAACCACGGAATCAGGGACCCTTTCGCGAATCGCGTCAGAAATTTCCCGCATCTCATCAGCGCTTTTGCCGTCAAGCACGCGCGATATTATGGTAACGCCCTTAACCGTTTCCGCTCCGCTCAGCATGTCATCGGACCCGGAGGAAAGCGTCTCTTTTTTCAGTTTCTCAATCTCCTTTTCGAGCGCCCTGTTTCGCTTCACCAGCTCCTCAACGCGTTTCACCAGAAGCGGCTCATTGATATTCACGATTTTCAGAAGTTCGGAAACAATCCCCTCGCTGGTATTGTAGCGGTCAAGTATCCCCTTGAGGGTAACGGCCTCGATTCTTCGCATACCCGCGCCCGGCGACGCCTCGCGCACGATCTTGAAGAGGCCAATCTGTCCTGTGCTCGCCGCATGCGTGCCGCCGCACAGCTCCTTGCTGAACCCGGCCACGGACACGACCCGGACGGTGTCCTCGTATTTTTCATCGAACACGGCCATTGCGCCGGTGGCAACCGCGTCCTGGAACTTCATGATCTCGGTTGTTACCGGAATATTTTCCCATATCGTGCGGTTCACGATCTCCTCGACCCTGCCGATTTCTTCGCCGGAGAGGGCATTGAAATGGGAAAAATCGAAGCGCATCCGCTCCGGGGTCACCAGCGAGCCGGCCTGCTTCACATGGGCGCCGAGAACCGAGCGGAGTGCCGCGTGCAGCAGGTGGGTGACCGTGTGGTTGGCGCGAATCAGGTTCCTGTTCACCGAATCGATGGAGGCTTTCACCCTGTCGCCCTTCCGGAATTCCCCCTTCATCACCTTCCCGATATGTATCGTTGTTCTGTTTATCTTTTTCGTGTCTTCCACGGTGAACAGGGCCCCGGCTGACGATTCTATGGCGCCAACATCCCCGACCTGGCCGCCTGACTCCCCATAGAAGGGCGTCTCCTTCAGCACGAGGAGCCCCCGCCCCGCGCCGAGCCGCTCCGTAATTATTTCACCGTCATGCATGAGCTCAACCGCCGATTCACAAGAATCCACATCATAACCTCTGAATACGGTATCGCCGGCCAACGCTCCGATCTCGTCAAAGGCGGCATCGAGACCGCCGCCGGCCGCCTTCCAGCTCTGCTTGCCGCGCTCGCGCTGCTTTTCCATCTCCGCCTCATAGCCCTTCAGGTCCACATCAAGCCCGCGCTCAATCGCTATCTCGCGCGTCATCTCGAGGGGAAAGCCAAAGGTGTCGTATAGCACAAAGGCGTCCGCGCCGGAAATGACCTTCTTCTTTTTCTTTTCAAGCTCCTTCATCGTCTCCTCGAGACGATCCATGCCATTTTCAAGGGTCTCGAGGAATCGTTTCTCCTCTGACTCGATCACCTTTTTTACATTGATCGCCGCGTCCTGTATCTCAGGATAAAAATTCCCCATGATACCGACGATCGGATCCACCGCAGCATGTATGAACGGCTCCGTAATGCCAAGCTGGCGCGTGAAACGCATGGCCCGGCGAAGGATTCGCCGCAGCACGTACCCGCGGCCGTCGTTCGAGGGATACACGCCGTCGGCGATGGCGAAGGTGAGGGCGCGCGCGTGTTCAGATATGATGTTTACCGCCACCTTCGATGTATCGTCATAGGAAATTTTCGCCCGTTCGCACACGAAGGATGTAATTTTTTTGAATTCATCGGTTTCATACACGGAGTCAACGTCCTGCACCAGTGTTGCCAGCCGCTCGAGCCCCATACCGGTGTCGATGCCCACCCGTGGCAGCGGGTTCAGTCTGCCCTCCGCGTCCTGGTTAAACTGGTTGAACACGAGATTCCAGTATTCCAGGAACCGCTCGCATTCGCACCCGGGCCTGCAATCTGGCTTTCCGCATCCGTACGCCTCGCCCCGGTCGATATAGAGCTCCGAGCATGGCCCGCACGCGCCAGTGTCGCCGGCCGGGCCCCAGAAGTTGTCCTCCCTTCCGAGGCGGACGATCTTCCGCTCAGGGACGCCGATCCGGTCTTTCCAGATGGCGAAGGCCTCGTCGTCATCCTGATAGATCGACACCCATATTTTATCAGGGTCAAATTTTATGATTCTGGTCGAATAGTCCCAGGAGAACTGGATCGCCTCTTTCTTGAAATAGTCACCGAAGGAAAAATTGCCGAGCATCTCGAAAAAGGTCAGATGCCGCTTGGTCTTGCCCACGTTCTCCAGGTCGCTCGTGCGCAGGCATTTTTGCACCGTGGCGGCCCTGGTGTACTCCAGGTCCACTGTTCCGGCGAACAACGGCTTGAACTGGACCATACCCGCTGTAGTGAACAGGAGCGTTGGGTCGTCCTTGGGGATGAGAGAGCTCGATGGAACGATACGATGGCTTTCGTTCCGGAAAAACTCGATAAAGGACTTTCGCAGATCCATGACCGTGAGCATAGCGCACCTCGTTTTTGTAATGCCCCTCTTCCAGGGTGCATGATGCACTATTTATGAAACAGTCGATAATTTTCAAGGAAATATTTTATGCCGGTGTAAAAGTCAATTATACATGACACCCGGCCTGATAGGGCACGAATGATAATCAATAAAACACGGTTGACACGCAAGGCCCCGCCGCACATCATTTCAGGAGGAGGACAGATGGATGGATCAGGGCTTTATCGTCGGCATCGGAACCGACATTGTTGATGTGCGTCGGCTCAGGCGGATGAACGTCGAGCATCGGGACCGCTTTACCCAGAAAAACCTTTCCAGGGAGGAGATATCCCTGCTGCCCGACACGAACCCCGAGACCTTCATCGCAGGCCGGTACGCATCAAAGGAAGCCCTCGCCAAGGCGCTCGGCTTCAGGGACTTCAGCAACGCCGCGATTACGGTTCTGAATGACGGCACTGGCAGACCCTACTTCGAAAACGCTGACACTCTGGTCAGGAACAGGGAGCCCCGTGAGTTTTATACATTCCACCTGAGTATAAGCCACGACTTCGATTTCGCCGTGGCCTTCGTGGTCATTGAACGTACCGTTGAAAAGATCAGATCCTCCTGGATATGACGATAATAAGCGAATAGCTGGCAGCATATGCATCTTAAAAAAATAACATTGAGGCCCGCCGATTACCCGGTGGACGACCAGTACCCTTTCAACCTGTCAATTTTCAGGGCCACTGATACGGTCGAATTTTCTGTTCCGGTGTCATTCTTTATCGGCGAGAACGGTTCGGGCAAGTCAACCCTGCTTCGCGCCATAGCGATGAAATGCGGAATTCACATCTGGGAAGGAATGGAGCGGACCAGGGCCCATTACAATCCGCACGAGCGCGCCATGTACCGGTACATCGACGCCGCATGGGCGGAAGGGCCGGTGCCAGGCTCTTTCTTTGCGTCAGAAATTTTCAGGAATTTCGCCGTGAACCTGGACGAGTGGGCGTCGATGTCGCCGGCCACGCTGGACTACTTCGGAGGGAAGTCGCTCCTCGAACAGTCGCACGGCCAGTGCCACATGTCCTTCTTTAAAAGCCGGTTCAGCCGGAAGGGGCTCTATCTCCTCGACGAGCCGGAGAACGCCCTCTCCCCGGCTCGGCAGATCGACCTTGTAAGGCTTCTTCGCGACCTGGCTTCCGATGGGCACGCGCAGTTCATCATCGCAACCCACTCGCCCATCCTTCTCGCCCTTCCCGGCGCGGACATATTCAGCTTCGACCGCGCGCCGATCGGCAGGGTCAGGTACGAGGAAACGGACCACTACCGCATCTACCAGGATTTTATGGCTGATCCGGTCGGCTATATCAAATAGTCGTGATCAATCCTCTTCGCCGCGCTTGAGCCTGTCAATCACGCGGGATACGGTATCATGATCAAAGCCCCTGCCATGGAGAAAGTATGCAAGCTTCGAAAGCCCATTATTCTTCTCCTTCATACCCGCAAATTTTTTTTCCGCAAGGGCGAGCACGTCTTCAAACGATGAAAGACGGGGCGCCGCCTCCCTGAGCGCGTCCCTGATGATGCTGCGCGGGATCCCCTTTTTGAGCAGCTCGTTCATCAACAGGTTCTTCCCGACTACTTTCTTCCCGCACCGGTGGCTTATATAGCGCGCTGCGTAATCCGCGTCATCGATATACCCCGCGCTGATGAGTCCCTCCAGTATCTCGCGGACCAGGTCATGATCGAATCCCTTTCGCGCGAGATACCGCTCCATCTCCATTGCGGATCGGGGACATATCGCCAGATAATCAAGCGCCATCTTTTTCGACCGGTACCGCTGCGACTCCGTCTTCAACTGCACGTACTCTTCCGCGTCCACGCTCCGTCCGGCCTCTAGCCGGTACGGGCCGGCCGCGCCATAGGGGATCTTCATGATCTCGCCGCCATCGAACTCGACCGTGATGCATTCATCCGCATGACGTGTTTTTACGATTGTGGCCATACCCGCCCCGTGAAAATAAAAAGAGGATGCGTTGCAGGCATCCTCTTTTCCGCGCCATATATGCGTCGATTAACGTTTCGAGAACTGGAACCTCTTTCTCGCCTTTTTCTGTCCCGGCTTTTTCCTCTCGACTTCCCTGGAATCGCGAGTCAGGAACCCGCCATCGCGCATCTGCTTTTTCAATTTTTCATCGCACTGCACCAGACATCGCGCGATACCCATCTTGACGGCCCCGGCCTGACCTGACCAGCCGCCGCCGTCAACATTCGCCATAACGTCGTACTTGTCCAGCATGCCCGCATACTCGAGAGGCTGTCGCACGATGAGCTCGAGCGTCTGCCGTCTGAAATATTCGTTTATTGGCTGCTTGTTAATTGTCATTTTCCCGGTGCCGGGCGCGAGCCACACCCTGGCGACTGAGGTTTTTCTTCTTCCTGTTGCATAATAACGGTTCGACATAGACTCTCCTCTAGATATCAAGTGGTTCCGGCTTCTGCGCCTGGTGCGGGTGATCGCTGCCGGTGTATACTTTCAGGTTCCCGAAGATCTTCCTTCCCAGCCTGCCCTTCGGAAGCATAAGCCTTACGGCATGCTCTATCACGAATTCAGGCCTGTCCTTCTTGATCTTCTTGATGTTTACGAACTTTATACCGCCCGGATACTGTGAATGACGGAAATATTCCTTGTCATCGGCCTTGGTCCCGGTCATGACGATCTTCTCGGCGTTGATGATGATGACATTGTCACCCATGTCCAGGTTGGGCGTAAAGGTCGGTTTGTTCTTGCCCCTGAGGATCCTCGCGACTTCCGTGGCGAGCCTGCCGAGCACTTTTCCGTCCGCATCGACGAGAAACCATTTTTTATTGATTTCCGATGCCTTCAGTGAGTAGGTTTTCTGTGTGCCTTTCATGTTATTCTCGTAATTTATATAGTTTTTTCCGAAAAATTGGCAAAAAATTACAGGAAGATTTAAAATATATAGGCCCCCTTTTCTGTCAATAAAAATTATGAATTAATTTTACATTAATTATACGCTTAAGGACAACTTTCGGGCCGGCAATTTCCAGCAAAAACAGCCGCCAATATGTTCACTGCAGTTTGTCCCGCAAATTATTCATCTTCATACTCACGGGTCATACGTCATATCCTGTCACGGATGATATCAGGCATTGTGGATAAAAATTCAAAAAGCCTTGACACATTATTAATCAACCGGTACCCATTATGGGGAATTGATAACAATGAAGGCCTTGATCGCTCTGATGGTATCACCTGCAGGAGCAGTATCAGGCGGTATTGAAAGTATCCAATGATTCAGGCAATCGATCAGTTAAAATTAAATTTCAGTCCAGACAGCCTCATTCTCCTGAATATTACACTTGCTTTTATAATGTTCGGGGTGGCCCTGCAGCTCAAATCCGATAATTTTAAAGAAGTCTTCAGGAACCCGCGCTCGGTGATCATCGGCATTCTCTCCCAGTTCCTGCTCCTTCCTGCCGCCACCTTCCTCCTCATTCAGATATCACATCCGGCCCCCAGCATCGCGCTGGGCATGATACTGGTGGCCGCATGCCCCGGCGGGAACATTTCAAATTTCATCTCCTCGCTGTCGCGAAGCAATACCGAGCTTTCGGTAAGCCTTACCGCCTTTTCCACTATAGGAGCGCTGGTCATGACGCCCCTCAACTTTACCTTCTGGGCGGGGCTCAACGACTCGACTGCGGCGATATTAAGAAAAATAACCCTTGACCCGCTCTCAATGTTTGAAACGGTCATGGTGTTGCTCTGCATACCCCTCATCGCCGGTATTTTTATCTCAAAAAAATTCCCCGGCGTGACAAAAAAGATAACCTCTCCCATACGGTCGATTTCGCTTGTAATATTCTTCGCATATATTGCCATCGCCCTGGCATCCAACTTCGACGCACTGGTCAAGTACTTCATGGTCATGGCTTCCTTTGTTTTCATCCATAACGCCATGGCGCTTGTTTCCGGTTATGTTTTTGGGAAAAGCCTTGGCCTCGCGGAACGCGATTCCAGAACCATCTCAATTGAGACGGGAATACAGAATTCAGGCCTGGGTCTTATTTTAATCTTTAATTTTTTTGACGGCCTGGGAGGAATGGCCTATATCGCCGCGCTCTGGGGCATATGGCACCTCATCTCAGGATTTCTCCTTGCGCTCTACTGGTCGCACAGGCCGGTGAGCGAATCGCCAGCCGGCGGGCACGTCTGATAACCGGGGAATAGCGATGCACGACAATTCATTTAACACGCCGTGGCGGCGGACCGCCGCCGCCATATATAAACCCCCCGCAGACGCGAAGATATGGGGCACCTATGAGGCTGATGTATCCAAGACCCTTGATTTCATTAAACGAAAGAAAAAACTGGGCCTCGATCTGACCCTTACGCACCTCGTTGTGGCCGCGGTGGCAAGGGCATACCATCGTGACGTGCCCGAACTGAACTGCCATGTAAAACGGGGCCGTATTATCCGCAGAGAACATGTCGGCGTGTTCGTGTCCGTGGAAATGCCCGAAACACGGGAGATGACGGGATTTGTGATCGACCACGCTGAAGAAAAATCGCTCCGCGACATCCACGATTTCATGCGCGCCCGCGTTGAAAAATATCGGAAGCGCCATGAAAGCGGCGCCGTTGAAAATAAAAACATGCTCGCGGAGATTCCCTGGCCCCTGCGCCGTCCCGTCTTTCTCTTCCTGAAATTCATAACCGTAACCCTGGGTCTTACCATTCCCGCGCTCAAGCTGGACCCTGGATCATTCGGCAGTGTGCTCGTATCAAACATCGGCAGCCATGGACTTCAGTACGGCATGGCCGCCATTCTGCCGGTATCAAATCTTCCGGTCGTCGTGCTCATGGGAAGAGTTGAGAAGAAGCCCGTTGTACGCAATAACCGGATCGTGGTCAGGGACATCCTGCCGTTCTCATCGACACTGGACCATCGCGTATGTGACGGAGCAATGGGCGGCCGCCTTGCCCAGGCGGTGCAGAGGTATCTTGAGCAACCGGAAATACTTGAAAATATCAAATAATTTGCTGAAAAACTCCTTCCATGGAGTTTTTCAGCGAACTGACTGTATATAATAATGTTCGATTACAACAGATATCCTGCCGTGAAAGAACATATTCAGACTTTTATTTTCAACGTACTGCAGAGAGCGCTGCGCGAGAAAATCAAAGAGTTCGGCTAAGTCTCCCCCGACAGGCGGGGGAGACAAGCGAGATAGCTATGACGCCTTCCTCGCACCTGCATGACTGCTTTTTCCTGCCGCGTCCCTGGGAGCCAGGAAATTGGCAGCAACCTCTTTCCAGTTTACCACGTTCCAGAATGCCTTGATATAGTCCGGCCGCCTGTTCTGGTATGTGAGGTAGTAGGCATGCTCCCACACGTCCAGTCCCAGTATCGGAACCAGGCCTTCCATAAGGGGGCTGTCCTGATTGGCGGTCGAGTGCACCACCAGCCTGCCCAGGTCATTTATGGAGAGCCATGCCCAACCTGATCCGAACCTGCCGGCAGCCGCCTTTGCAAATTCGTCCTTAAAGTCCTCTATCGAGCCGAATTCCTTTATCAGCGCCTCCCAGAGCTCGCCTTCAGGGCCTTCCCCGTGTCCGCGACCGAGAATCTTCCAGAAAAGGGAATGGTCCAAATGGCCGCCGCCGTTATTTCGCACCGCTTCCCTGATATCATCCGGAAGACGCGCATGGTCCGCAATCAGCTCTTCGAGGGTCCGATCGAACAGGTGCGGATATTTTTCCAGCGCCGCATTGAGCTTATCAACATATGCGGCATGGTGCCGATCATGGTGTATTTCCATGGTCCTGGCATCTATATACGGCTCAAGAGCATTATATTCGAAAGGGAGATCGGGTAGAATATGTCTTTTCATGATAAACCTCCTTTAATATTTAAGTATTAAATAAATTATTATAATATAACATCCAGGGCGGGAGTGGTCAAGTGTTTTCGGCTAAAAAAATATCCTGGACTAGCTATTGAGAAACCGTCTGCTCTTATCAATCAATTACCATAAGCATACACATCGACCCGGGCAGTATAGCATGAAATTAAATTCCAATAAATACAGCATTTTGGTTGCATTTATTTTATGGCACTATTGTAATATGCAATGGGTACACGGTTGATTGATCTAAATCACGATTGCATGTAATTTCCGAGCATGATATAAATCCCTGGGCCGAATATCGATTCTCATATCTATCCTTGAATTCTGAATAGATGGCGGACACAAAATTAAAAGGAGGCAGGATAATGCCAGATAAAGGTACATCAAAAAAAGTGACAAAGGTCGGCGGTGGAGATACCTCTTCCGGTACAAGAACCTTTACGCCAAGCGATGAAAACAAGGCAAAGGCGAAACAATTCCGGATATTCGCGATCCTCGCATGGGTTGTCGCCATCGGTTTTGAAGTTGGCGCTATTGTTCTTCTGCAAAAAGCGCAGTTCGGCGAAGCCTGGAGCTCCACGAGCACGTGGCTCATAGTCCTGATCGTGCTTGACCTGATTTTTGCAGTTGCCGGCTCACTGCTCTGGAAAAAAGCCAACAGGCTGGATCCGGCATCCGAGAAGGACAAAGTCAGATTTTTTATTCAGAACCAGCTGGGCGCGATAATAGCCATGATAGCCTTCCTGCCTCTGGTTATACTTATCTTCACAAACAAAGATATAAAAGGAAAGCAGAAAGGCATCCTCGGCGCGGTGGCTGTTGTCGCTCTGCTGATCGCGGGAATTTCAGGTATTGATTTCAATCCGCCTTCTCAGGAGCAGTATGCGGAGCAGACGGCTCAGGTCGAGGATTTGACCGGCGTAAATAAGGTCTATTTTACCAAATATGGCAGGCGATATCATCTGTATCAGGACTGTCCCCACATCAACACGGAAAGGACCGATGAAATTTTTGAAGCTGGTACCGTTGCCGATGCACGGGGCAAATACAGTAAAATAACCGGACTTTGCAAAACCTGCGAAGCGAGAGCGTTAAAAGAAAAGGGGAAAATACCTGATATTAAAAAGACCATAGAAGAGAAAGAAGAGGAATGATAATTATCAGGAGCGGCAACTCTCACGATGATTGCCGCTCCTGAGGCTCATTTCAATCTCTGATCTGCTTCATATCGAACGCCCCGCCTACCACCTGTCCGCGAGACGTTTTGTTGATGTGGAATTGTTTCTCGCATGCCAAGCCCTTCACTGAATAAGCCTGAGAGCTTATGAAAAACTCACTCTTTCCATGGCGCACCATGCCGCACTGGCCCCCGCTCCCCGCCCCGGTACAGGGGCGAAGCCGGTTCCGGTGAGTAGTCAGCACAGCGCGGCATCGCGGTATCGGAGAAGAGGGTGCCGCAGCCGAAGAGCGATCTGCCCGGAAGCTCAAACAGGCCGGTTAGCCATCCAGGGGTTTTCTGCAGCAAGCGTATCATGTCCAGATAAAATCCCGCATCCGCTGCCAGCTCCTCCGCATCGATCCTGTCCCACGTGTCCTCCGTAGTCAGCATTACCGGATCCGATACCTGCAGGCCCAGGCAGGGGACGCCGGAACAGTCGAACGGGCCCATTTCGCACAGGGTCCAGAGCCTGCTGAACGGCAGAAGCCGGGGAACCTTCCTGTTTTTCATGAGCGACAGCACGGCGAACAGGCACATGACCGGGTTCATGGAAAGGAGCACCGTGCCGGGCCTGAATACCCTCCTCCAGCCGATACGCCGCGCCGGCGCTGTGATGTGGTCCATCCAGAGCATGGCGACCATCTTCCTCATGACATCCGGATTGTTCCTGATAAAAAGCCGCGTTGCGATATTGCAGTTGATCCATACGTGCGATCCGGAAAAGATGAAATACAGGTCCTTCGGCCGTTTCTCCATTGGAATCGATGAGAAATGCTCTGCAATGGCCAGGGCGCCGGCCACACCGCAGGTGTCGCACACTGCGCCCTCGAACGCGGTGCAGTAGTGAGAACCGACCACGATTACATCCCTCCCCGCGCCTGGCAGGATGCCCGTGATTGTTTCCGTGCGGGACGCCTTGCGTATCGCGTCGATGTGCACGCGTCCCATGACTTTTTTACCTGACAGGCGGGCGATCAGGGCACAGGCGTCTTCCCTTCCGATGCCGAGTACGGGGAGGAGGAACCTGCGGTCCTCCCGATGCTCCGAACTGCCTGACACGTTGCTCCCTCCCCCTGGCCTAATGCCCGGCTCCAGGAGCTTCAGTGCATTGCCCGGTGTGTCTGAGAAAAAACCGACCATAGCCGCTGCACCACGCTCGAAGGCGCGGTCGCAGGCGGCGAGAAGCGGGTACCGCTTCCCCAGACCGCAGGGAATCTCGTTGTCAAGCATGCTTCCCCAGTCAACCAGCACGATTTTGCTCTTCACATCCCTGTCGAGGTAGTCCCTGTCCCGCCCCCTCCCGACATAAATAATTTCAGCCTCGATATCGCCGGAAGCAGAATTATTCTGTGGATAAGAGGCTATCTGCGTTACTTCCGCACCCGGAACGGAGAAGCTCCAGCTCCTGAAAAAAACCCCCGTGAAAGCAACAGGCTCGGCCCTGACTTCCATGCCCCGTCGTTCCATGAAATCCTTGATGTACGCTGCAGCGCCTTCCATTGACGCGGTGCCAGGTATACGCGGCGCAAAAGCGGTAAGATCCCGGCCGAGAGAGTATATTCTTTCTGGTGAAAGCATTATAAATTCCTCCTCACCCGAATAGAAGTATGACACGTTCTCGTTAGAATCATCAACTATTTAATAAAAAACTCTGCCAGGTATGGCAGAGTTTTTTATTAAAAACACCTGAATTCGTCAGCACACTTACGTTTTGGTCATCTCAAGATGCGCAGGTGTGGCCACGGCCACAGTAAAAAGTCCTCCACTCCGGTATCCACACCAGCTGACAAACCGGGCATGCCGGTATTGGCCACTTCCGTATAAAAACAATTTGACGTATAGCAAATCATTCCCGTACTATATCACTATTGAAGCACATAAACCGGTCATGCATCATGACGCAGAAATCTTACTATTTGCAATTCAATTGTTACGAGTATTCATGAGGAGCCCTCATATGAAAAAAACGATCTCTATCCTTTCCTGTCTGCTCCTGCTTGCCGGCGCAATCTCATGCGGCGGCGGGAAAAACGTGAAAGAATCCTCGAGCGATTTTTCACTCGATCAAAAACCGGACAGCACACCCGCGACCCGTGACAGGGCCAAGGGCGTCGCCGCCATCTTTGACAATGACAAGGCGCTGGCGCGCGACCGGGCCCTGAACGACGCGCGAAACAAGCTGGTGGAGAAGGTCCTGGGTTCGACCATAACCGGCGAAAGCGTGATGGAAAACTACGAGCTGATCAAGCACCTGGTGCAGGCGCGCTCTTACGGCCTGGTAAAAAAAGAAAAGATCATTGATGAACACGCAGACGCTGACCTGTACACGATCGAGATTGAAGGAACGGTCGAACAGGCAGTGGTCGAGGACGCGATCGAGGACGCCCTGAACCGTTACGGGAAGCCGAAATTCATGGTTCTGATTCGGGAGACCTTCGAGAGAAAGATGAACCCTCCCGGGTTTACCGAAACCGAGATACTCATGCAGGAGCGGATGGGCGAGGCCGGTTTTGAATTTGTCGACATGCAGACTGTGCAGGACCTGATGAAGCGCCAGTATGGCCGCATGTCAATGGCCCTGAACGGACAGGTTACGGAAGACGTGCGGGAGCTTCTGCTGAACGACAACGGCGCCGAGGTGCTGATCATCGGGACCGCCCAGACAAAGGACCAGTCCGAGGTCCTGCGCGCCTACACCGCGCAGATGAAGTCAAAATCAGCCATCGTGCGTCTCAAGGCCATTGACGTATATTCAGGCAGAATTCTCGCCACCACGAGCAAGGACGCGCCGGGCGTTCATATACAGTCAGATACCGCGTCGAAGCGGGCCATAGAAGCGGTGCTTAAAAAAATACTTGGTGGCAGGGACGAGGCAACAGGCAAGAACATACCCGGTCCCTTCATGGAAGAGATCATCAGACAGTTCGTGAAATCCGCCACGCACCGGCAGATCAGCGTCTATATTACCGGGCTTGATTACAACGGCCTGAAAAAATTCAGGAACGAGGTGGAGCACAGGGTGCGCGGCGTCCAGCAGGTGCTGGAAAAGGGCCGTGTTGGCAGGGCCGCCCGGATCGAGGTCATTTTCGCCGGCACCACCGGTGAATTCATCGACGAGTTGAAGGCAAAGGCTGATCGTCTCGGATTTGACTTCCAGATACCTGAAAGTTTCCCGAACAGGATCACCCTGCAGGCGAAAGTGATCGATGCAAAGAGTATATCCAAATAGGCTTATCACGCTTCGGAAAAAAGCTTCGGTGCCTGCGGAACTCGGACAAAAGCGTTGAAAACTCAGACAGTCCTCGGTCGCTCAGCTCTTTTTTCCGACGCTTTACCGGCCTATCGGGACAGTTATTAAATTAACAGCGGCACACGAAGCCATGGAACAGAACAGCATGAACAGCGCCCACTATATCCTGAATGCGACAGGGCTCGCCAGGGCCTTCAACCGGATACCGCTCTTCACGGGCCTTGATATTACCGTCAAAACCGGTGAATCATTTTGTGTGACCGGGCCGAACGGATCGGGTAAATCAACACTGTTAAAGATCCTCGCAGGCCTCCTTTCTCCATCAGCGGGAAGCGTCACCTACACCGCCGACGCTGTCATACCCAGGGATGAGTGGCCCGCTCACATCGGCTACACCGGCCCTATGGTGAATCCCTATGACGAGCTGACCGCGCGGGAAAACATCGAGTTTGCTTGCAGGCGTGAAAGCGATCCCGGGCGCGGCCACGCCCTTCTCGACCACTTTGGTCTGTCACGGCACGGCGATAAAAAACTGAAGCACTATTCCTCCGGCATGAAACAGCGTCTGAAGATCATCATTGCCCTGGTCAACGACGCGCCGGTCCTGATTCTCGACGAGCCGGGAACAAATCTGGACGATGGCGGCAATGACCTCCTTGCCGCCGCCCTTGATGAGGTCCGGAAACAAAAGATCATCCTTATCGCCACGAATGACGCCCGCGAGGAGCAGCTCTGCGGCGGGGGTGTACGGCTTGGGTAGCGACATTATAAGGAATCTCAGGAAGGACTTCAGGGTTGAATTCAGAAGCCGCTTTGCCCTGAACATCGCTGTTTCGTTCGCCGCCATCGTCACCATCGCCATGAGCCTGACAGCGGGCGGCGCTCCCTTCCCCGCCGCGGTCCAGTCCATCCTCCTCTGGACCGTGATCTTTTTCAGCGCCATGAACGGCCTCTCTCACATCTTTGTTCGCGAGGAAGACCAGGCCACCGCGCTCTTTCTCCGGGTCAGCGTAACCACGGATTCAATCTTCATTTCGAAATCCATCTTCAATCAGGTGTTTATGATGATTCTGCTCATTGTGATAACGCCGCTCTTCGTTTTTTTCCTCCAGGTGAATGTTATCCATATCGCTTTTTTTATCCTGTCCGTTGCCGCGGGAGGCATCGCGATCGCCGCGGCAACAACCATTCTTGCGGCCATGGTGGCCAAGGCGGGAGGCAAGGGATCGCTCTTCACAATCATCTCCTTCCCCGTTCTTCTTCCGATTCTATGGGTATCGATCAACTCCACAACAGGCGCGCTCAGGCAGACGGCTCCCTCATACGACAATCCGGTTTTTTTGCTTGCATTTTCCGGTTTTATTTCAGTTATATCCTTTTTACTGTTCAGGTCAGTATGGCTCGAAGATTGAGGCCAGCGCCGAAGCAGAGATTAAATATATGAGTATAAAGACCATTGCATTGAAGAGCGTGTATATCCTGATGCCCGCAACCATTCTGCTGGCGTTTCTATGGGCGCCGCCGGCCGCAATCCTGGGCGACTCAAGCCGGATCATGTATTTTCATGTGCCCCTGGCCTGGGTATCGATCCTTGCTTTCATTGTTTCAGGCATACTTTCAGTGGCGTATCTTGCTGATAAAAAAGGGAGATTCCATGGCCTTGTTGAAACATCATATAATTCCGCGGTCATCGGGTTCGTTTTCACCATACTGACGGTGATAACCGGCTCGATATGGGCAAAAATTAGCTGGGGTGTGTTCTGGAACTGGGACCCGCGCGAAACCTCGATTGTTATAGTGCTCATTATCTATATCGCCTATTTCAGCCTTCAGGGAGCGCTGGCCGGCAATGAGAACCGGGGCAGGATCGGCTCGTCCTACCTCGTTATCGCGATGATCACGCTTCCCTTTTTTGCCTTTCTGGTGCCGCGGATTTATCCATCACTGCATCCGGACCCCATTATCAACAAGGACCGGACGGTTCATCTCGACGCGGCCATGCTGACGACGCTTCTGGTTGCGATACTGTCATTCAGCTTGCTCTACGCATATATTCTTTTCCTGATGAAAAGGATAACAACTCTGAAAAAAAGGATCGGTGACTACCATGCGGCTGATTAACATACTGGTTCTGTCCGCGGCGCTTGCGGTTATCGCAGCGCCCGTGTTTCACAGCGCCGCCACTGATACAAAATGCGCGTGCGCGTTCGCTGCGGCCGATCAGGCACAGGAAGCCAAAGTCGAACCGGCACCGGCGGAAACACCGACGGCCGATTCATCCGTCGTTCTTTACCGCGTGATGGGGGTTGTGCTCATCGTGTGGTTCGGCCTGGCCTTTTTCCTTTTTATGCTCGACCGGCGGGTGGCTGCCCTTGAAAATGAAATGCGACAGCGCGGTTAACCAGCGCTGCCGGACCGAGGTATCATGAAATACCGGAACATTCTGATCTTTATCGCAGGGCTGGCGCTCCTGGTGATCGCAATGCTTTCTTTCAGCGACGACATCCTGTCGCCCTACGTCCCCTTCCGCGAGGCCATATCTAATCCCGGGAGTTATGTCCAGGTTATAGGTTCGCTCGACAGGTCAACCCCGATCACCCATAGCGAGGGTTCCTACGCCTTCACAATTATTGATAAGGATGGCGTCAGAATGAAAATCGTTCATGCGGGAATCATTCCGCAGAACTTCAATCACGCCGAGCAGGCGGTCATTCTTGGAAAATACACGAGTGACGGAGGCTTTTTCGAGGCAGACAAGGTCCTGGTCAAATGTCCTTCCAAGTACGAGCGGGAGAATTAGCATGCATATTAGCGCCAGCATCGGAAACATTATTATTATCGTGGCGTTCATCATTTCACTGGCGGCAGCCGCGTCGACAATCGCCTCTGCCGCGGGCTGGAAGTCCCCGCTTCTCAGGCGCAAAGAGCTTACCCTGGCCGCCGGCGCGGGCATCCTGATTGCCGTTATCCTGCTCTTCATTTACTTAATCGCCTGCGATTTCCGATTTCTGTACGTGTATCACAACGCTTCACGCGACCTCCCGCTCGCGTACCGCATCGCCGCATTCTGGGCGGGGAAGGAAGGGAGCCTTCTTCTGTGGCTCTTCTTCCTGTCACTGTTCGGCTGCTTTATCAACCGCAAGAGCGACGATTACGCGCCCCTGGTCTCAGGCGTGATTCTTGTATCGCAATTATTCATCCTCACCATCCTGATCGTCGAAAGCCCCTTCACCTATATCTGGGACAGGTACCCGGAATCGTTCGGCCCCGGCATATTCCCCGCTGACGGCGCAGGCCTGAATCCACTGCTGAAAGATCCCTGGATGGTGGCGCACCCCCCTCTGCTCTTCCTCGGCTACGCATCAGCAACCGTGCCCTTTGCGTATGCGGTCGCGTCATTGATTAAAAAAGAAGCCTCCCGCTGGATCAGCGGCGCCTATCCCTGGCTCCTCTTCAGCATGGTCACCCTCGGTATCGGCATTTTCCTGGGGGGATACTGGGCCTATTCAGTGCTCGGCTGGGGCGGCTACTGGGGATGGGACCCGGTGGAAAACTCATCCCTTATCCCCTGGCTCGTTGCAATCGCGCTGGTGCACGGCGTCATCATACAGAAGCGCCACGGCTCACTGGCCCGCCTGAATCTCTTTCTCGCGCTCTTCTACTTTGTTCTTGTCTTTTACAGCACCTGGCTCACCAGGAGCGGCGTGCTCTCAAATTTCTCGGTCCACTCCTTCGCAGCGACGGACGTGGCATCCTACCTGATCCTGTTTCTGATCATATATGCGATCGGCTCACTCGGGCTGTATGCCGCGAGGGTGCGGCGCATTACCGGCCCCGGCCTGGATACACCGCTCCTGGACTGGAGAACCATGGCCGTATTCGGTATCATCGCACTGATCGTATATGCGCTGGTCATACTTACCGGGACCTCCATGCCTATTCTTTCCGGCATATTTATGGCCCGGCCTTCGAATGTGACCACATCGTTCTATAATACTATTTCCAAGCCTATTGGAATGCTGATTCTTGTTCTGATGTTCGTCTCCACGACTCTCATGGTTGTCCGCCGCGAAAAACTTGCGGGCCGGGAGAACATCGTCGCCGCGCTCCTGTCCGCGCTCCTCGGCGTGCTTGTCAACCGTGGCCAGACAGGCAGCCCGGCAGCATACCCGCTTGCAATATTAGCGTCATTCCTCGTCATCAGGGCAATTCTCGACCTCACAAGGGGAAACCGTGCCGCATTGATCCCGTCCAGGCTCACCCATATCGGCGTGGGTCTCCTGGTGCTGGGAGTTATCACATCAAACATTCACACCATATCATTCCAGAAAAAGCTGACGCTGGGAACCGAGACCGAAATCAGCGCTCTGCGCATCATCTTTAACGGCTACACTGAAAACAATGAGCCCTATCTTACATTTACCCTGAAAAGCGGCACGTCAACAACTGTGGCGAAAACAGCCTACTATTTCGATGAAAAAACAGAATCTATATACCGTGAGCCCCATATCATCCCCGGCATTATAGAAGACATCTACATCGCTCCGGAGCATTACGAATCAGGCATTGAGTCCGTTACTTCGCTGGTGCTGCAAAAGGGGGAGGAACGAACTTTTAACGGATTGGCCATCCGATTCACCGGCTTCAGGACCGAGCACATGACCTCCGGAGAACCTACCATTTACGCGGACCTTACGATCAATGGAACACCTGTCTCCCCTGGTATCAAATACGCGGCAGCAGGGGTTCAGTCTCTTGACAGGACCGTGCCCGGAACGGACCGCTCCGTGGCTTTGCGTCAGATCGAGGCAACCACCAAGAAAATATTGCTCCATGTTTCGCCGGGGAAAAATACTCCTGTTCCTGCGGATACGGTCATTGTCACGATCAATAGAAAACGGCTCATATGGCTGGTCTGGCTCGGGACGGTTCTCATTGCTGTCGGCGGGGGCGCTGCGTTCGCCAGATCGGTTCAACGGTAAGCATAAGTGCGGCAGATGAATTTCAGAACCCGGGCTTTTCTATCAATATTTTAAGGGCCTCGCGCATCCTGCCAATCTCATCAGCAAGCTTTTTATAAGCGGCATCAACCTTTTCAAGTTCGTTGCTTTTACCTGCCTTTTCCAGTTCCAGCGCAGCCGCAAAGGCCCGTTCCGCTGAGAAATTGGCGACTGCTCCCTTCATCGTATGGGCGGTCTTGCCGATCTTTTCGCCGTTCCCTGTTTTTACCGCCTCTTCAATGGCAGAAAGAAGGCGCGGTGAATCGGACAAAAAAAGTCCTGCCAGCTCCTTAAAGAAGCTGAAGTCCCCCCCAAGGCGCTCATCAAGGGCCTTGATATTGATATGATCTTCCGGATTCATCGGGCGCCCTCCCCTCCTCTGTCTGTCCCGCATACCTGCCACTGTTCAGCATACAAGCTGGACGGTGCATTTTTTATATTTATAATTAATAATACTGTCAAGAGTTAAATATTCAAAATCCGTTTCGAAAAAAAGAAAATATTTCTCTTTCTTTCCGCCGCATTCGTATACCGGGTAGCAATGCCGTGAGTTATTATATTCTCACGCCCCGGTCCTTTTTTAATTGACGGTCACCGGCAAAGGCCCGTATAGTAGCGCAATCACGCAAAAGGTCTATGATAAAAACCGTATCAATAAATTTCCGTCCCGACGATGAAAGCTGCCTGCCGCTTCTGCGTCAGCTTATCGACTTTCTAAATGTCGAAGGCGTGACCATATTGCTGCCGCAATACGACATCATCCGCAATGACGAATGCTACGCCCTTGCCGTGCCGCATGACCAATTCGTCAATTCTCCGGAGCTGATCATCGTTATCGGCGGCGACGGAACCGTGCTCAGGACCTCACGCCTCTTCTGCGGGACGGGCACTCCCATCTTCGGCATCAACCGCGGCCGCCTCGGGTTTCTGACCGAATTCAATCCCGACGAGTATCCCCACCATCTGAAACGGGTGCTGGAAGGCAATTTCAACTCCATGGAGAGACTGGTGCTTGAAGCCATCCTCATCCGGGACGGCGGAGAGGTGATGAGTCTCTGCTTCCTGAACGATGCCGTGATCCACAAGGGCTCGATCTCCCGTCCCATTCGGCTCGAGATGAAAATTGACGGCAATTTTCTGAGCACCTACACGGGGGACGGGCTGATTATATCAACACCGACAGGGTCAACAGCCTATTCCCTCTCGGCCGGCGGGCCCATCATCACGCCCACCGAAGCGAAAATTTTTCTTTTAAATCCCATCTGCCCTCACAGCCTGGCCATGCGCCCCATGATCGTACCGGCATCTTCCGATTTCAGCGTGCGCATCATCTCCGATTTCTCGAATTTATTATTGACAATCGACGGCCAGGAGGTCATCACCATTGGCGGAAACGACGAGGTCTGTATCCGCCAGTCCAACAGGAACATCAGACTGATAACACATCCGGAAAAAAATTACTACTCCATCCTGCGCGAAAAGCTGGGATGGGGATGACAGCGATCGGGACTTAATGCCATGCTGCTCGAACTGAAAATTAAGAACTTCGTCATCATTGAAGATCTTGCCATATCGTTCGGCAAGGGCCTGAACGTCCTTACCGGGGAGACAGGCGCGGGGAAATCGATCCTTATCGACGCGCTTTCCGGCGTTCTGGGCGAAAAGATGACGACCGATATGATACGGAGCGGCTTCGAGAAAGCCACGCTCGAGGCGAGCTTCGACATCTCCACAGCACCCCAGGTCAGGCAGATGCTTGACGCATCAGGCATCGACAGTGACGAAGACACTCTGATTCTCCGCCGCGAGCTCTATTCCAGCGGCAAGGGCCGTTCGTTCGCCAACGCCGTGCAGATCCCCGCGTCCCGGCTCAGGGAAATCTCCGACTACCTGATTGACATACACGGCCAGAACGAACACCAGAACATCGTCAAGGTCGCGCGTCACCGCGAGCTCCTGGACGGGTTCGGCCGTCTGGAAGAAGAAGTCCAGAAGGTCAGGGCCATACACGCTCGCCTCCAGGACCTGAAGGACCGCCTCAATTCGTTCGAAATTGACGAGCGTGAAAAGGCGCGGCGCATCGAATACAATACCTTTGCCATACGCGAGATTGAAGCGGCACGCCTGAAACTCGGGGAAGAGGAGGAGCTTAAGAATGAATCCCTTCTTCTTGCAAATTCCGAAAAGCTTTTCAAGGAGATCAACACCTCCTCGCGCCTTATGGGCGGTGAGGGCGGTATTTTGCAGAAGCTCAAAACAGCGGAACAGGGATTGTCAAAAATTACGCAATATGATCCCGAGATCGCGGGTATGCTCGATTCAATCAAGCAGGCACTCTATTCCCTCGAGGATGCCTCCGTATACCTTCGCGATTATGAAAAGAACATCGACTTTTCACCGGAACGGATTAATCAGGTTGAGGAGCGGCTCTCCCTGATGTCCAGCCTCAGGAAAAAATACGGCGATACCGTGCAGGACATCCTGAATTACGCCGACAGGGCGCGCAAGGAGCTCGACGCAATCAATTCCGGCGAGGAGGAGATGGAGCGCCTTAAGACTGAATACCGGCAGGCGGTCAGGGAAGCGAAAGACATCGCCCTCCGGCTTTCCGACAAGCGAAAGGAAGCGGCCCGCCGGCTCGAAACCATGGTGATGAAGGAGCTCGCCGACCTCGGCATGGCCGGCACACAGTTCCGCGTCTCCATTCAGCGAGAGGTGGACCCGAACGGCGAAATAGAGGCAGACAACAAGCGGTATGCCCTGTATCCTCACGGCCTTGACAGGATCGAATTTCTTCTCTCGGCGAACGCCGGCGAAGACCTGCGCCAGCTCAGGAAGGTCGCCTCCGGCGGCGAAATGTCACGCATCATGCTTGCGATCAAGAACGTCATCCTTTCTGCCGATATCGTCGAGAGCCTGATCTTCGACGAGGTGGATGCCGGCATCGGGGGCAAGGTTGCGGAGATTGTGGGGAAAAAGCTCAAGTCCCTGGCCGCCAACCGCCAGGTGCTCGTTGTTACGCACCTCCCCCAGATTGCGGCCATGTCGGACAACCATTTTTCCGTTTTAAAGGGAAAAACCGGGGAACGGATTACAACCCTGGTGAAGCAGCTTAACGCGAAAGATAAAATCCGGGAGATCGCGCGCATGCTGGCCGGTGAGACGATTACCGACCTGTCCATGAAGCACGCCGAAGAGATGGTCCGAAATGCTGGAAGATCCGCTGTACCGGGACGATGAAATAAACCTGTCTCACGCGCTGGCCGAAGTCATAAAAGACATCGTGAGATCCTCTGCATCACTCAGCCACATTGCTGTAGAGAGCACCATGGTCTGCATCGGCTCGAACCGGGCCGGCCGCCGGGGGGGTCTGTACGGCAAGTTGATACCGCTCCGGTTCGAAAACGGATCTCAGGTGCTCCGCTATCGCGGCCGGTTCTATACCATCCCGGAAGTATCCCATAATGGCAGAGCCTGCCTCTATCTCATCTATTTTTACATGCCCCGTTTCTTCAACCTTTCCTGGGAAGAGAAGCTCAGGGTGATATTCCACGAGCTCTACCATATCAGCCCCCGGTTTGACGGGGATATACGGCGCATGGGCTCGTTTAAAAAAGCGCACGGCCATTCAAAAAAGCACTTTGACACGCTTTATGATTCGGACCTCCAGAAATTCATCAGCAACATCCACTCGACGCCATATCACCGCTTTCTCGCAATGGATTCCCACAGTCTGTACCGCAATTACCGGCGCGTCACCGCTGTCCGGATGAAGCATCCGCGCCCGGTTATCATCAATTCGTAGCGTCGCATTTAGCATCTGCATTGATTTTGCTCCCTTCTTATTGCAAATATTAATTTTTTTGAGGGCCAGGGGCGAGGCCTCTGAGACGCCCCGCAGGCTTCCCTGCGAGCGCGAGACGCCAGTTTTGCACCATGTCAATTAATCGTTTTTCAGAAAAAAACTTGACAGGGACTGACCCGACCTGATCTTGTTTCTATAAATAGAATCGTTGCTATAAACAGTAACATTACCGGTATCGTGATGAACAAATTGAAGGAGATAGCACGCGTCCTCTCGGTCACTTCCGATGCGGAATCCATAGAGGGGTTTTTAAAGAGCATTTTGACCAGAAACGAGATCGACGAGATCTCGGGCAGATGGGAACTCGTAAAGCTCCTGCACGAAGGCATGAGCCAGCGTAGAATTGCGGAGCGCCTGGGCCTCAGCCTGTGTAAAATCACCAGGGGATCGAAAGAGCTGAAAAAATCGCGTTCCCCCTTCAAGACGATGATTGAAACTCACCGGTCGATCAATGAAAAAAAGCCCGTGTAACAGAACCGGCTGAATAATACAAGGAGAAACGAATGGATAAAAAAATAATTCTTACAGACAGTGAAATTCCGCGGCAGTGGTACAATCTCGCAGCTGACCTGCCGACGCCGCTTCAACCGCCTCTCGGCCCCGACGGAAAGCCCGTCTCGCCCGACATGCTCGCGCCAGTATTTCCCATGAACCTGATCGAGCAGGAAGTCAGCCAGCAGCGCTGGATTGATATACCCGAAGAAGTACTCGAACTCCTCTACCGGTGGCGCCCGTCGCCCCTTCACCGCGCGGTCCATCTTGAAAAGGCGCTCGGAACGCCGGCGCGCATCTATTTCAAGAATGAAAGCATCTCGCCCGCGGGTAGCCACAAGCCGAACACCGCCGTGGTGCAGGCCTGGTATAACAAGCAGTTCGGCATCAAAAAGCTCACGACCGAAACAGGAGCCGGCCAGTGGGGAAGCGCTCTCGCCTTTGCCTGCGCTCTGATCGGCCTCGAGTGCAAGGTGTTTATGGTGCGCATAAGCTTTGAGCAGAAACCGATGCGAAAAACCATGATGCAGACCTGGGGCGCCACCTGCATACCCAGCCCGAGCCCGGAAACCAAGGCGGGACGCGATGTCCTCGACGCGCATCCGGATACGCCGGGAAGCCTCGGGATTGCTATCAGCGAGGCCGTCGAGGCTGCCGTCTCCGATTCAACGGGCGAGACGCGCTATTCCCTCGGCAGCGTGCTCAACCACGTCATGCTGCATCAGACCATCATAGGGCTGGAGGCGAAAAAGCAGCTCGAGAAAGCGGGTGAAAAGAAGGTGGACGTCGTCATCGGGTGCGCGGGCGGCGGCAGCAACTTCGCCGGCCTCTCATTCCCCTTCGCCAGCGACAAGATCAACGGAGCAGATATAGAGATTATTCCGGTGGAGCCTGCGTCATGCCCCACCATGACCAAGGGTCCATTCATGTATGACCATGGCGATATCGCAAAGATGACCCCGCTTCTTCCCATGCATTCGCTCGGCCACAGCTTTATCCCGGCCCCGATCCACGCAGGGGGCCTGCGGTATCACGGCATGGCGCCGCTCGTTTCAGCCGGCATTGTCGAAGGACTTTTCACCCCCATGGCGCTCCAGCAGATTGAGTGTTATAAAGCGGCCATGCTCTTTGCCAGGACTGAAGGGATCATCGTCGCTCCTGAGACCAGCCACGCCATTGCGGCAACGATCCGCAAGGCGGAACAGGCCAAGCAGGAAGGCAAGGAAAGGGTCATCATCTTCAATCTGAGCGGCCATGGTCTCATGGATCTTTACGGATACGACCTGTTCCTCCAGCACCGGCTTGCCGACCACGAGCTGCACCAGGACGAGGTGGACGCGGCTCTCGCCGAGCTGAAGGACCTGCCGAAACCATCACTCGCCAAGACCGGCAAGTGGTAGGACCCGGCGTTTTTTCGGTCTGGATAAGCTTTCAGAGCGAGTACCGAGGCGAACGAAAGGGGCTTATGGGACACCCCTTTCGTTCGCTCTATCAAAAAAAATACAATACCTTTGGGAAAACCCGGAAGAACAGTGGCTCAAGATTCCAATCAGTTCCTTCCCGGGCTTCAGAACTGGTAGTCTCCGCTTATGCTTCCCGCGTACTCATCAACGTCAACCGATTCAATCCTTCCGTAAAACATCAAGCCATCAGGGTTCCTCTTGATGTCCGCAATGAATTTGTTCACCAGCTCCATGTCGCTGGTATCGAGGAGCACCTTTACGGATCCGTCAGAAAGATTTGACGCAGACCCCCGAATCCGGCGCTTTTGCGCATATCTGCTGCAATAGGCGCGGCAGAAAACGCCCTGAACCCTGCCGGTAAGGATCAATTTTGTCGCCATATCCGGTACCCTCGCATCGAGTAATCATTCCCCTGCGTGGGAAGATGGTAGCGAATTAACGCAAAACTGCAAGGTTTTTTTTACCTGTCAATATATGGACAAGTGAAGAAGAGTTTTTTACATTTTGCAGATGAACCGGCTGAAAATCAGGCCACTTTTCTTTTTCCGTCCGGGATCGCCGATATCATCTCCATATAATCTTTGTTCTGTTTTTTCCATTTGCGATTTATTATCCGCGCATAGACCGCAATTCCCGCAGCAATCCAGTTTTTCCGGAACAGCTTTTTCAGCGTCTCAAACAGCGAATAAAATTTCACATGGCTGTATATCTGTGCCCATTGCAATTGGCTGAGCGAAAAATTGAGGGGCTTGTATACGACGTGATGGGCATCATAGAGCGACCAGTCCCTGAGCACGATCCTGTCCGATACGTACTCATAGAATTCCGAGCCCGGGAAGGGCGTCAGCATGAGAAACTGGGCCGAAGTGAGCTTCATCTTCTTTGCATAGTCGACGGTCATCTTCACCGAACTCCAGGTATCATTGTCAAAACCGTGTACGAACATCCCGTGAATATTGATTCCGTATGAATGGATTTTTTCTACCGCCCGTATGATATCCTGGGTTGTCTGTTTTTTTTTCATCTCCTTCAGGCTTGCCGGGTTGAACGATTCAAACCCGATAAAGAGGGTATGACACCCGCTCCGCTTCATGAGATCAAGCAGCTCGTCATCATTCGCAATATCCGCCCTGACCTGAGTTGACCACTTGAAGGAAAGTCCCTCTTCCATCATCGCGTAAAGCAGCTCTTTTGCGCGTTTTCTGTTAGCGGCGAAATGATCATCATAGAAAAAAATCATCTTCCCTGCGTTACGATACCTTCTGAGCTCTTCGAGCATATGCTCTGTAGAGCGGAACCGATATTTTTTCCCGAACATTCCCGTGACAGAGCAGAAAGAGCAGTCATACGGACATCCGCGCGATGTCTGAATCGGCAGTATCTTGAGCTGTTTTCCATCCTTGATCAGGGAAAAATCAGCGATGGGAAACTGGTCAAGGTCTTTTTCAAAGGCACGTGCAGGATTGTTGACAATGGAGCCTTTTTTCCTGTATGACAGGTTCGGCACGTCGCGATAGTCCCCATCGCCCTCCCATGCGTCAATAAATCGCATGAGGGGAATTTCACCTTCACCCCGCACAACAAAATCGGCATGCTGCAATGCCTCTTCCGGAAGAAACGTTACATGTGGGCCGCCCATGATAACGGGAATCCCCATGCTTCGGACCCTGTCGGCGATGGCGTAGGCGTTGACCGCGGTGGGTGTTATGGTCGAAATACCAACGAGATCTGCATCTGACAGCGAATCATATTCTATAGCCTGAAGGTCCTCAACGATAACCTCCGACTTCCATCCGCGTTCTTTCATCATGGTGGCCAGCAAGAAAATTCCGATTCGAGGCAGTGCAAAGCGACTGAAAATGTGGCCGCCGGGCGCTTTGGGCTCGATCAATATTATTTTTTTCATGTGCTCCCGATTGTACTATATGCTTTTTTAGAGAAAATTGAGGCAATTCATCTAAGACAAAATCAAGCAAAAATTGTTGCATTTTTCTATAATAAATATGTTAATTAAATATTTGATTTTATTGTCAAATAATATATCACATGTTGATATAAAAGCGCGCGTTCCGGTTCTTATGCCGCGAACCGAACAATACATTAATGACAGCCCATGCCATGAACAATCAGATAAAAATAACTCGCAATATCTCCCCGGCATTTTTTCTGCCACTGTGCCTCGCAGTGTCAATGTTCATGTCATGTTCTACGACAGTATTGCCAGAAGATACGTGGGAAGGAATACAAGGCAACACCCTGCGCGTATTTGTATCAATTGATGCCGCAGAATTTTCATATGGCATTGCGGTGCAAAACAGTGATGAGGTGTTGCTACAGGCCGCCAGAAGCAGGGCCGGGCTGCTGCTCCTGAGCTATGCGCGAACACATTTCATGAATTCTGATCGTCTGGACGCATGCCGCCGTACAATTCAGGTCATACTTGAAAGCGATCTGAAGCGATTCATGAAATGTTCCCAAGAGCAGTGTACCGCCATTTTTGATTTTAATATTGAGAAATTGCTTGATGCAGCGGAACAATAATCACGGACCAGCGAGTGCCGGGGACGGGCCTGTTCCGGTTGCGACAGGAGACGGATCATGCACCCTATTTTTACCGCAATACGGCGAGCATATGCATTCCCTTTCTGGTGCCTATGAAGAGGCCCTCCTCAAGCACGTTCGCCCATCCGGTATTCTGGAGCGCGAAACCGATTCTCTCTCGGTTCTCGATGTCGGCTTCGGACTGGGTTACAACGTCCTCGCGCTCATAGCGTCCCTCCTTGAGGTGGGTTATAAAGGAAAACTCTCCGTCGTTTCTCTCGAGAGGGACCGGAAGCTTCTCCCCTTCCTCGAACAGATAGTATTCTCAGACCAACGCGATGAGATCTATTCAGTCATCCGGAGCGCATACAGCAAAGGCTGCCTGCGGAGTAATTCCCTGTCGCTGGATATCCTGTTCGGTGACGCGCGCTCCTTCGTTCGTTCACTGCCTGATGGCGCTTATGATGCGATCTTTTTCGACCCGTTTTCGCCCGCTCGTAATCCCGAGCTGTGGTCATTCCATTTTTTCCGCGAAATGTTCCGCCTGATGAATGAATCCGCAATTCTGACCACCTATTCATCCGCGCCGCAAGTCCGTGGAGCGCTCACCGCCGTGGGCTTTATAATCGGCAGGGGCCCCGCGGTCGGCGGCAAGCGGGAAGGAACCCTCGCGTCCAAAACAGACCTCATTGCACCGCTTTCTAAAATCGATATGGCAGCGCTAACGGATAATATACGCAGCGTTCCCTATCGGGACGAACATCTGTCGGAAGATCCAGGGTTAATTCTCGAGCGGCGCAAGAGGGAGATACGCGCCCTGCGGGAGCAGCGTTCAAAAATGCATCACTCCGGTACCGTGACAGATTGAAAGCGCCGCGGTGGAGGGAATCTCAGGCTAGAGCATGTCATCGAGCTCTTCCAGGACTGACTTATCCTGTTTTTTTTCTGAGTCTTCAGCCGCCGCTTCTTCGGATTGCTGACGCATCTGCTCCAGTTCTTCTTTTTTAAATTCAAGGTCACCCGAGAGATCGCCGCCCAGGCTCAGACGGTAGGCGAAGGCGAAGGCATAGCAGTAGACCAGATAGAGAGCTTCGTATATTTTTTTACCGTTGATTTTTTTCTCCCCTTCTATCAGGGTGTCGAACGTGAGCACTTCCTGGGGATTTTCAATATACAGCTGGTGGCTGTCCATGTCCTCCAGCAGCACTTCCAGCTCCTGAACGATTTCCATCATGTAATCCCTCACGACTGCCAGCGCGTTCTTACCGATGGTGTTCTTCTTTTTTTCAAGCGCTTCCATGCGCTTGGTATACTCAATATACTGTGAGCTGCTGGATGGCTTTTCGCGCCTTGATTTCTCGTAATCTATAAGGTTTTCCGCATATTCTCCCAGGATGTCGGTGCTTTTTCTCATCTTATCGTACAGTTCGGTAAGCCGCGACCGGAAGTCGACCTTCGTGCGCGCCACAAAATCAGTCCTGAATTTGATCTTGTTCGTCGTAAGTATGAATGAATATTCCCGGTCGAACTCATTAAACAGGAGATAGGTGACAAACACCTTGTCCGCGTCGCTTACGTTCTCAAAAAGCCGCTGCCGGTCATGGTTCAGCCTCATTTTCGACATGTCTAGCGCCGCCATCATCTCGAGGCCTATCCGCAACACCTTCATTCTGGTCCCATCGACCTCATCCTTTTCCTCTTCCGGTTTTTCTTCCGCCGCGGGAACCTCTTCATCCACCGTCATGTCGTCAAAATACCTGGCGAGCTGGCGGTTGCCCGGCTTTTCCATCTCCGTGATGCCGAGAATCGTTTCAATGTCAGGATCGTAGGCGGGACGGGGAATCCCCTCATACAGGCAGAAGAGAAGATGGAGCCTCGGAAAAAATTTATGGAACAGGACAAACACGGCGTTACGCATCCTCCTGGCCATGGCAGAACGGGACTGGCTCGGTTTTTCCTCAATCTTTTCATACAGGCTGATGGCGCGGTCATACGCGGTTAAAATAGAATTTTCATACTGGCTGAGGATAAAAAGCTTTTTATAATAGGAAAGGATCTGCTCTTTTAATTCGATTGTCTTTTTCGGGACCTCGGGGAAATTGATATACTGCTCGACCACCTGATCCGCTTCGATCTTATCAAACAGGTTGCCGGTCATTTCAATAAGCTCGTAGTAGAGCGGCTTCATTTCGTCAAGCTTTTCGGTGATTGACTTGCCTACGGTGAGATTTTTTCTGAACATGTCAAGATACAGGATCTGCAGCTCCATGAGCGCCGCACGGTAAAGGCTGTTGAATTTTCTGAAAAAACGTCCGTTGAAGGTATACCCGTTAAAACCAGTAATGCCCAGGACCTTCAGCTTGATTCGCAGGCTGAGCCTGCGGAAAAAGAGACCGAGATAGCCGGTATCACGACGGGACGCCGTCTTTTCAGCCGTACGCCGCGGCGGCTCCTGCCTGGGGCGCTCCTTCCTGACGCGCTTGTTTGACTGTGCGGCGACCCGTTTTAAAAATTCCTTCTGCTTCTGTCGGTCGATGGTGAGCCGCCGTCCCCTTGATCGTTCGACAATGACACGCCCCCCGCCCTCGACAAATTTTTCGAACAGCTTTTTCCGCGTTGATTCGTCGAGCTTGGAAACGCCGATATTATCTTTTGTCTTGTCTAATTTGTCCTTATCCATGGGGAACTACCATCCCGGTAATAAAACAGAACTTTACATAACGCTTTCGTACTGAAATAAAAATGTCAATTATATTGTATGAACAACATGACAAAAATTTTTATACACCCGGGCCAGTATTAATTCGCTTATTTACCGATGCAAAACCTGTTAAAAATGGAGTCCAGAACATCGTCGGGCGTTATTTCACCCGTAATTTCAGCGAGTACATCAATCAGGGACTGAAGTTCAAACGATATAATCTCCGGCGGCTCATGCCCGCTCACCAGTTCCCCAATTCCGGTTGTGATACCGAGCGCCCGCTCCAGAAGCGAGATGATCCGCACATCGGCAATGAACGAATTTTCAATCTCGATGAAATCCTCTTTGATCAGCCGTGATATGGCATCCGTTAGATTTGCCAGACCCGACCCGGTGAGCGCCGAAAACTGTATCGCTTCTTCCGGCAGCCTGTTCTGTATGTTCTGAATCTCTTCCGGACTGGCGATGTCGCATTTATTGATGATGATGACCCGCTTCTTGTTCCGGGTCTTTTCCAGAATTTTCCCGTCAGCCTCGCCCATACCGGCGACGCCGTCCAGCACCATAATGATGAATGGCGACGACTCTATCTTCCGATGGCTCAGATCGATGCCGATTCTCTCAATCTCGTCGCCGGGGGTATCAATCCCGGCTGTATCGACGAGGTTTACGTGCATGCCCCCGATCTGGAACGGCTCGCGTATAATGTCTCTCGTGGTCCCGGGAATGTCAGATACAATGGCGCGTTCCGCGTTCAGAAGCAGATTGAGTACGCTCGATTTCCCCACGTTCGGCTTGCCGGTTATGGTGATGTCAATCCCATGGCTCAACCGCTCACCGGTTCTGCATCTTCCCAGGATGTTCCCGATCGCTTCCCGTATCCGCGCCGTCGCTTCAAGCGCCGTGCCGGTTGAAATGAATTCGATATCTTCCTCGGAAAAATCTATGCCCGCCTCGATGTCGGCCTTGAATTCGATTATGAGCGATCTGATGTGTTGCACCATGTCCCGCAGCGAACCGTGCATCTGCCGGAGCGAAGTTTCAATCTCCCATTCGCTTTTCGCCATGATAATATGGTTCACCGCCTCCGCTTCGGTCAGGTCCATCTTGCCGTTCAAAAACGCGCGTCGCGTGAATTCTCCGGGTTCAGCAATGCGTACGCCCCGTCCGAGTAGAAGCATGATAATATTCTGGACTATGATCGGATTCCCATGGCAGAATATCTCCGCCATATCCTCGCCGGTATAGCTGCGCGGCGAAGGGTAACAGATGACGATAGCGTCATCGATCGGCTTTCCATCGTCGATGAGCGTCCCATAGCGGGCATGTCGCGGCCGCAGTCTCCCCGCGTCAGGGAAAAGCGAATTCGCGACCCGCAGAGCCTCAGGGCCGCTGATTCGAATTATCGCGATTGAAGAATAGATGGGGGGAGTGGCGGGAGCACAGATGGTATCGTCGGCCATACGTACCGGTCATTGCTTCGGCATGATGGTCACTTTCCGGTAGATGCCCTGTCCCTCGCTTTTGGTGGTAACCCGCGCGTCATTCTGCAATGTAAGGTGGATCAGCCTCCTTTCAAACGGGTTCATGGGCTCAAGCGTCCAGGGCTTCCCGGACTTCATCACTTTAAAGGCGATATCCTTGGACATTTTCCGCAGCGCCCGCTCCCGCTTGGCGCGGTATGATTCGATGTCCAGAATGATCTTTTTATCGCTTCCGGACTTGTGGTTGACAATAAGGTTCACCATGAATTGCAGCGACTCGAGGGTTTTTCCCTTCCTGCCGATTATCAGTCCGGAGCTTGTTTTGCTGTCGAGCTCGATGTAAACTTTTGATTCCCCTTCCTTGATGTCGGAGATGGCGCACTCTATCTGCATTCTTTTAAACATCTCCCCGATGACCTCCCTGATCGTACCCCCGATGTCTTTCGTGTCAATATTGTAAAACAGCCGTATGCGCGCCGGCCGGGACACGCCGAATCCGAAAATCCCGCTTTTTCCCTCGTCGATTACCTCAGTTTTAATTTTAGCAGCATCAGTGATTCCCAGTTCAGCCATGGCCTTTTTGGTCGCATCATCAACGGTTCTTCCTTCGACTTCAATTATTTTCATGATCGGTCTCCTTGTCTATGCAACACTATAATCACAATTCCATTTTTCAATCCATGTTCTGCGGCTCTTCGCAACCCATAGAGGAGCTTGACGTTGTGCGAGGCTCCTATGCAGCTTCTTTACCCTTCGATCGATAATTGATAAAAAGCTGATGGGCAATCTGGAAAATGTTCTGCAGCGCCCAGTAGAGCACGAGCCCGGACGGCATGCTCCAGAAAATAAATATGAACACCAGCGGCATCATCATCATCATTACCTTCTGCTGCCCCCCGGTATCCACCGTTGTCAGCTTCTGCTGCAGAAATGTCGACGCTGTCATGATGATGGGAAGAATGTTCAGGTCAAACCCGGATATGGTGAGCACCGTGTCAGGCATGGACAGGTCCTTCATCCAGAGTATGAACGGTGCGCGCCACAGGTCGATAGAATCGATCAGCGCGCTGTAGAGCGCGAAGAAGAACGGCATCTGCAGAAGTAGAGGGAAACAGCCGCCCATGGGGTTTACCTTGTTTTCCCGGTAAAGCTTCATCATCTCCTTCTGCATCTGGTCCGGCTTGTCCTTGTACTTCACCTTCAACTCATTCAATTTCGGGGTAAGCTGCTGCATTTTCTTCATTGATTCGGTCGATTTGATCGTCAGCGGCATGAACACCGCCTTGGAGAGAAGCGAAAAAATCACCAGCGCCCAGCCGAGGTTGCCGACAAGCTTGTTGATACTCAGGAGACACCAGATCACGAATTTCCGTATCGGCTCTATCAACTTGTTTATGTCAGCGGCGTCGATAATCGACTTGTCGGTAGCGGCAAGCGCTTTTTTGTCCTTCTCCCCCAGATACACCTTGAACGTCTTTCTGAATTCCTTCCCGGGCGCAATCGGAGCGGCCTCAACATACATGCCGGTACGAAAGCCGGCCTGTTTTCTATTGTCGAATACAACACCCTTTCCCGCCGATCCCTCAGGTATCATTATAACAAGAAAATACCTGCTCATAATACCGGCCCAGTCTATTTTTCCTGACTCTTTTTTCAGCGTTTCTCCACCGGAGGACGAGCCGCACCCCAGGAATCCGCCACCCTTCTTGTCCGCCTTTTTAAAGCTGCCATTCAAGGAATAGATACTCATCAACCGGTTATACGTATTGGAATAATCGAGCTCCGGTCCCAGGAGGTCACCGGGGGAGACAATAATCTCACCGTTTTTAAACACGACGGCACTGCCGCCCCTGTTGATTATCCGGTATTCAATGGTGAAGCCTAAGCCGTCTTCAGGAAAGGTGTAGGTCTTTTCGATTCTGACCGGACTGTTGTTTATTCGGACATCGCTGGAAAAGGTAACGGTATTCCCCTCCCCACGGTAATTCCAGAGCGCCTGTTCAAGACCGCCACTATTGAGGAATTCATCATCGTCAAAATGCAGGGCGAAATCCAGCGTGCCCCTGGCTCCGAAGGGGTTGTTCCTGACGGTGAGGTCTACGTTTCTTTCTTTATACCTGCACGCGGAAACTGCTGCGCCCCTGGTTGACAGGGTTACATCCAGCTTTTTTGTCTGTACCGTGACCTGCTTTTCAGCCCCGCCGGCGTTATATGTCACGATGCTTACCGGCGCCGGAGCCGTGCCTGCTTTTTCGGCAGGCTCCTGTTTTTTCGTTTCGGTCTTTATCGCTTCCGCTTTTTTCTTCGGCTGTTCTGGTTTGAAAATAATGAAATATCCACCCCACAGCAGGCCGATTAGAATAATTGCAATCAAACTTTTTTTATCCATGGTCATTTTCCTTTTCAATATTCTCAGGGTTGCGATATTTTCATGCCATGCGGTAACGAGCCGCATGGATTCCCAGATACGTGAAGAAGGATACCCTTTAATCAGGAAGGAATGTTATTTAAAGAAATGGAATGCTTCCGGCACCGGATCAAAGCCGCCTTCATTGAAGGGATGGCAGCGCACGATCCTGCGCGCCGCGAGATACACGCCTTTCACCGGCCCGTGCATTTTCAGTGCGTCAATCGCATAGGCCGAGCAGGAGGGGTAAAATCTGCAGGATCGCGGTAATATCGGTGATACCAGATGTCGGTAACAGTGTATAATGAGTATAATCAAGCTTGAACATATAGTGCCAATTTTTTTATTATACTGATTAATGCGCATCACAATTCAATAATCCCGCTTTTATGAGCAACGATGTAACAACCTGCTTCTGGTCTTCATACGACAGGTTCTTGAAGTCTCTTTCGATCCTGATTATTATGCAAAACCCTTCTTGAAGTTTTTCGAACAGCTCGGTGCAGATCGCGCGTATTCTTCTCTTCGCCAGATTCCTTTGATATGCCTTCCCGAATGATTTTGTCAGTGCAATTGCAATTTTTACGTTCTTTGTTTTATTCAGCGATTGAATGCCATTGCCAGGTTTTACATAAGCACTTTTATTGTATTTCAGGGTATAGATCCGAATACCCGTTCCCTGCGTTCTCCTGCCCTTTTGATATACTTCCTTAAATAAATTCCTTCCTTTTAAAGAATAAATGCTTTTCACGATATCAATTACTTGGGTAATCTCCGCTCATCGGACACGGTTAACTTGTACCGCCCTTTTCTTCTTCTCCTGCTCAGGACCTCTCTTCCTTCCGCGGTGCTCATGCGCTCCCGGAAGCCGTGGGTCCTGTTCTTTTTTACTGTGCTTGGTTGAAATGTCCTCTTCATGTGCATTACCTCATATATATAAACGTCAGTTACATTCTGGATGTGGCTAGAAACATGATCATAAAATAGTGAATGTACTATTTTAAAAGGAATCCGTTTTTGTCAATAAGATTAATAAAAAAACTGGACTCACTCTGGCAGAGCTCTGTATTGAGAGGTACGCGGATCGATGATGTTCTGCTCTGGAGGGAAAATATCGCCAGTTTCTAATGTGACATAAAATTTGGATTGACAAAAAATTTCCAGTGTATATTTTTATTCAAATAAAGACGATTTCTTAATCGGGGTAATAATCATGATTGTTAACATCATTACCTGCGTGGCTTGCCTTGGATTGCTTATCCTTTTCAGGAAGCTGGACCGGACAAACATGAAGATGGCAAAGCTGCGGCGGTATTCATCGCGACTGTTCGATGAATTCAAAAAGCTCGCCGAGACCGAAAACCGCCGGTTCAATGACGCAACCATCGAGATGGATATCATGATCAAGCGTTCGACCGCTCTGGCGAAGAACATCAACACGTCTGTCAAGGAAATTGAAGAGAAGCTCCAGGGGCTTGATATAGAAAAATCAAATCTGAAGAAAGTCGAGGATGATATCCGCGTTATATCACAGTCGGCGCGTGATGTGAACAAGCAGATAGAATTCATCGCCGGTGCACAGGAAGGATTTAACGAGCTCTCAGGCAATATGGCGTTCATGAAAGAATCGATCAAGTCCCTGAAAAGCGAGAGCACCGAGATTTTACAGAATTTCAACAACCGTCTCAAGGAGAAATCTCGCGAGCTGACTGCGGACTTCACCGACCAGATCAACAAGCTGCGTGAAACAATCGACAACCGCGAGGAGCTGCTTGTCGAAGGCAGCAGGCAGAAGCTCGCCGACCTTACCGCGACCTTTGAGCGGGCCCTGTCCGACCTGGATCAGCGCGTCACCGACACCGGCGAAATACTCCTCCAGAACTTCAAGATGCGCATCGAAGGAGTCGCCAAATCGGTTGAGGGGGCCTCCAATCTTCAAAACCAGATCGAGGTTTTGAAGATTAGCATGGCGGACCTCGAGGGTAAAATATTTTCGGATATCCGCGAGAGGAGCGCCGGGGTTGAAAGCGAGATACGGGGTTCCCTGGACGAGTTGGCCTCCAAGCTCCGCGCTTTCGAAGCTGAATTCGACGAGTCAAAAAGCGGCATGCTCGGCCACATACAGGGCGATATCGACAAACTCTACAACAAGCTGAGCTCCGTCGAGGCGAACGTGAACGACTCGAAGACCCGCCTGATCAAGACCTTCGAGCTCGAGGTCGACAAGGTGCGCAGCGAGCTTGACAACCTGAGCATCCACGCCATAACAAAGCGCGACGAGATTGTCCAGGCCTCCCGCCGCGAAGCGGAGAACGTGAAGAAAGAGATCGATAATTTCGAGGGACGCTTCCAGGAATTCGAGACCAGGATCATCAACCTGGCAGAATCGAAAAACGAAGAGATCATCAGGAGCGGCGATTTTTTAAAAGAAGAGATATCCGCCATGAACAAGCGCCTGTCCGACATCAAGGACGAGATATTGAACTACGAGGACGAGAGCAAGATATTCTCAAGGACCGAAACGCTCATGCGGGACGCAAACCAGTCCATAGAGCGCCTTAATCAGATGCTGGTCGATTCGCGTAAAGAGGCGGAGCACCTGGACAAGTTCTTCTCGGACATTGAGTACGTAAAGGAGCTGACAAAAGAATTCGACCGCGAGATCAGGGCCTATCAGAATAAAAAGGAGAAGCTTGCGGATATTGAAAACGAAATCCGGACACTCCAGGAGATGAGTGACGCCGCCATGGAAAAAGCAGGGTGCTGCCAGGATCAGTTTTCAAAGATAGACGCGGTCAGCGCGCGCATCGACGCCCTGGTGGAAAGCTATGCCGGCATCGAGGCGAGGATACGGGAGTTGCATGAATACGAGGACGTCATAACCCGCAATCTGGATTCCGTGAACAAGGCCGATATCCTTATCCAGTCGGTCGAGGGCAAGATTAACGCGCACCAGAAGGTGGTGGAGCGATCGGAGCGGCGCATCGACAAGATCAACCAGCACCTGCGCTCGGTTGAGGAGAACCTCCTCATCCTGAAAACCCGCGAAAGCGACATCAAGGAGATAAAGGACAAGTTCAATGAAATTGACGGCCTCTCAGAGATCATGGAGGCCCGGGTGAAGCAGATCCAGGCGATGTTCAACAAGGTCGATGCGCTGCGGAGCGAGATTAACAGCACGGACAACCGGCTGCAGGAGCTGTTTACCCAGACAGATATCAAAATGCGTCAATTCGCCGACTTTATACAGGCGGTCGACAACAACAACCCGATCCTGAAGCAGGTGAAGGGAGTGAGCTCGGCCCCGAAAAACGTGAATGAAAACGTAATACGCACGGTCAGGGACCTGTCAAACAAGGGTTGGTCGGCGGACCAGATATCCCGCAAGCTCATGATGGATGAAAACGCCGTGCGCCTGATCATCAATACGTCATCGCTTTAGAAGCTGATCGGGCGGGCTAACGTTTCTCCTCGTCGCCCATCATCTTCTCCTCCACTTCCCTGATGATCTCCTTATCGGACTGGCGTTTCCGGAGCACGATGCGGTACTTGATGTACAGATTATTCGGCCAGACGTAATTCTTCGGGAACTTGAAGCTCCAGCGCTGCAGATCGTCAAGGACCAGGTTGTCCAGCTCTATCAGATTAAGAGGCTTATAGGGACGCACTCTCTGCAGCGTTCCGCGGTCGGGATAGAGAGACACGTAATACATGCCTTCACGGGCCTCGTCAATCTTGTCATATTTTTTCAGTTCATCGCAGATATATCTATCGCCCCCCGGATCCTTCTCACGCTCTATGGTCTCCTTGTGGCTGGTCTGCACTACCTCGTACCTGTTAGAAAGGATAAGCACGCGGAATGTTTCCCTGTCTTCAGCGGGATTGAACGGAGCATTGATAAACTTCTTGTTTGCCGCCATGGTGTCTTTGTCCATCAGGGTGCCGCAGGATGTCACCCCCCCACATGCCGGCAGAATCATACAGAGCAGCGCGATAATTTTTTTCATAGCAAGCATCTCTCGTATCGTTATAATTTTAGCCGCTTGTTGAAAAACAGCAAACTGCTAATGGCGATACAGTAAGTACCGTCATTTTTTGAGGCATCAGACGAGAAAAATGTGAGGTTTTGAGAATTCACTTCTCAAGACCGTTCCTGTTCCGGACAGGATGTCCGAATGCCGACACAGCGCAGGATGCGCAAAAAATGGTCGGCAAAAACTCCATGGAGGGAGTTTTTCAGGAAACTTTTAGAGATTACCCTTAAGAAGACCGCTCATATTTCAACAAAAATTTTAAAATTATGGCAGAATCCTCCGGATGAGGTCGTCGCCTGTCATTATCAATATACAATAAATTCAAATTTTTCAAAAAAAATCTTTACGCATTGCCCGTACCACGCATTATGTGATGCGCTTGGTGATATTGACGCGCGCCGTCAAGAGCGGTATCATACTACAGAAGCACAGGTGTATCATGGTTTTTTTTATATTTGCGATACTCGCCTTTTTGTTGCTTTTTGTATTCAAGACATACCGTACTATTTATGCTGTTGTTATTTCCATAGCCTTCCTCATCTGCGTTACGTCCGCTGTCCTGGCGTGGGGGCTTCATATGTTTTCACAGGGCGGGCCGCTCAGCTTTTTCACCACGGAAATCGGTGCCAGGGAATTTTATCATCTTATATCACTCTGGTACACAGCGGATATACTCTGCGCTGCCCTGATCATCAGGAACTATCGGGCGTACAGGAGGGTCAATTCCGTTGTTCCGCGCCCTCCAGACACACAGGGAGCTACACGGTAGCCTGCAGAAAATCGACCGGCATGGGAACAAAGGTCATCACCAGCACGGCCATGCAGAACCATCCGAGCGCCTGTTCCCCCGCGGTCAGCGGCTCTCCCTCGGGCACCTCCGGATGGCCGACCATCAGCACCAGGAGCGTGAGGATCACCCACACGACCCATCCCTCCCAGACAAACGACATGGCCACGAGCGCGGCCAGCGCAATCCATCCAAATATAACCTGCTTCCTGCCGATGAGCGCATAAAGGATATGGCTCCCGTCCAGCTGGCCGATCGGCATCAGGTTCAGGCTGGTTATGAGGAAGCCGACCCACCCGGCCCAGGCGTAGGGTGAAAGATATATATCATGGCCGGCCGGCACCGTTCCGTGAAAAATTCTGACAATGCCAGCGAAGAGCAGTGAATCACCGAAAATCAGAATATCACCGCCGGCAGCAGGAAGGGGTTTGATTTCCGAAAGATAAATACCGATTGTTACAGCCGCGCAGCTCATAATAAATCCCGGCAGCGGACCCAAGGCGCCGATGTAGAAGAGCGCGCGCCTGTCAGGGATTGGCGATCGTGTTTTTATGACAGCACCCATGGTTCCGATTATTGACGGGAAGGGTATAAAATATGGAAGCGTCGCATCCACGCCGAATCGTCGTGCCGCGCCATAATGACCGAACTCATGAAACAGGAGTATCGTGAGCAGCGTTATGGAATACGGCAGCCCGCTCAGAAACATGGCCGGCATATCCCCCGAGACCTGGGCCCCGGCGAAAGTCGCCGTTATAAAAGTTAAAATGAAGAGGATGATATTTATAGCGGGCCGGTCTTTTCTTTCTCTCGTTATTGCCGGCATCTCCGGCCGCGGGCGGACCGGCCTGACACCCGAGTTGAGCATGGTGGCATATCGCTTGACCCTCCGCAGCATCTTCTGGCGTATTGAATGCAACTCCACCTGTCTCTCCTTGAATCACCGGGCGCACTGTGAACGGCGCGTCACTTGCCTATCCTGCCGTATGCCGACAGTTTTTTCCGAACATACTCGGACGAGTATTCATTGGTCAGATTCTCCGGTGAGCCGAGAACCTGGCGGTAGAGAGATGATATCCGCTGCCCGGCCTTCGCCATCTCGATGTTCTTCTTCTTGATCGTGGCTACGCTGGTCAGAAACAGCTTTTTCAGATAGAGTGACACGATCCGGTTCCCGTCCGGGGAGAAAGTGACGTCCTCTCCTTCCAGCCCGGTATTGACGCTCTCATTATCCCGCAGGTCATGGAAGCATATGATCTGATCCTGTAGAAACGAGATCATTTTGGGAAACACTGAAAACTGCAGATTGGTATTCAATGAATTGCGCACTAGTGTAACCGATCTACGCGACACCGTGTCATAGAGCCGAACTGAATAGTTTCCCGACTCGCCCGTCCGGTATGCCAGCCTGTTGTTGTCCACCCAGCAAATCTCGCTCGCCGAGGTGACGCCGGGAAGCGGCCACGCGTTTCCCGGTACAATCATCCGTGACCGGTAGGATCCCCCGCTTCCGCTCACAATCACGGCCTTCTTCCTGTTCGGCGACATGTAGGCTATAGCGGGAGCACCCGCCGTTGCTATGCCGGCATATTCAGAGCGCTGTATCGCAACGCGCGCGACCCCTGTGTCCGGAAGGTACTCCACGATCCCTTTCCCGGTTTCGTAGAAAAGCGAGTTTCCTCCGGAAGCCAGGGAAAAATCGATAAAGGGGTAGGATGACTGCAGTTTTTTGATCGTTTTTGAACGCACATCCAGCACCAGTGTCTCGCCGCGCGGTATCGCGCCCTCCACTGCAACGAGCCGCTTCAGGACCAGGAATCTCCCGTTTGCCGTGCACCTGAAGGCGGTAATTGTCCCGGTAATTCTGAACAATTCAGCACCTCGTCCGTCAGAGCGGTTAAAGGATCGAATGATATTCAACAGGGGCAGTTCTTTTACGTAGATAATGCTGAAGCCGTCTCCCCAGCAGGCGAATATCACGTCACGGTCGATAAACCGGGAGCCTGCTTCCCGATATGCGTCAATCTTGCTCTCGAGAAGCCGTTCATACAGGCGGGAATCCTGATTTATGTAGATGGCATCAAGGTTGATATCACGCGCGTTAAGGCCCGCCAGGAAAACAAAACCGAGTAATAGTGATAGTGCGCAAACTGACTTTTTCAAGTACTATTCTGTCATATCCTCTTCTGTATCATCGACCGACGGGATCTCGGGCCGGGGCTTTACCGTATCATCCGATTGACCGGCACCATTTTCATCTCCTCCCGCTTGTTCCTCGCGAACCGCGCTTTTTTCCACGTCCGCTTTTCCTTCGTCCTTTTTCTTCGGCACTTCGGGAATAACAAACTTCTGCCCCGGGAAGATAAGGTCCGGGTCCTTGATCTGATCTTTATTGGCCATGTAAATGAGCGGCCAGAGGCGCGCGTTCTTGTACATTCTATCCGCGATCCGCCATAGGCAATCGCGCTTCTTTCTGTTATAAACAACCGTATAGACTCGTTTCCCGGCCGCGTCATATGCGCCGTCCTTTTGCAGCAGATCTTCCTTTACCTTCGCCACGCCGAGAGAATAGAGAAGCGATTCAGCCTCTTCAAATTTCGCGAGGCTGTTTCCGTAGGATCCTTCATCAAGAAGCTTTTTGCCATCTGCGATCATTTCCGCGGCACTGTCTGTTTCGTTTTTGAATTTATTCTCCGTATCCCCCCTGCGGGTCTCCTCCAGGAGCTTCTCGACCGACCGCGCCTTGTCGAGGGCAAGCCCCCTGGTCGTTTTCTCCTTCGCGATGGCGAGAGAGCGCTCCGCATCGTCGATCTTCTGGTTCGCTTCTTCCGTTTTATCCTGCTCCAGGAGAGCTTCCGCCTCATTGAGTGTGGTTATGACGACATCGATATCCTCGCCCGCGAATTCCGAGCCGCGCTTTTTCTTCAGCTGTTCGGCCTCTCCGCGAAGCTGAGCGATGCGCTCCCTTGCCGATACCTTTGCCGCCTGCTCCTTGACTGCGCTGATCGTCTGTTCGGATTTCTCAATAAGGGGCACCGCCTCCTTCACATTGTTTGCCACGATCAGATCACCCGCCCTGTCCAGGTCCGTCCCGGCGGCGATGATCTCATTTTTCTGCTGCGCCGTCAGCTTCATGGCGCCGAGATCGTCAATATCCTTTTTCAATCTGCCGATCTGCTCGTTCAGCGCGGGGACCCTGCCCTGTGATATCTCTTTTGCCTCGGTGCCGGAGGCAACGGCTTCTTTCGCTTTCTGCAGCGCGCCCCAGAGGTCCTTTTCCTCCTTGAGCGCTACGGCGTCATCGATCGCGGCGCGCGCATCAGAATACTTTTCAGGCGCAAATTCTTCGGCATTGAGCTTTCCGGCTTCGTCATACACCGCTGTCGCTTCATCCAGCGCATCATCCAGCGCTTTCGGAAGCGATGCCTGTATTGCCAGGTCTCCATAGACAATTGACTTTTCAGCCGAGCTCTTCGCATTTTTCACATCGTTCTCGACAGTATAATCATGCGACTTTTTCAGCCAGTCAACCGCCTTGGCGAGGTTGTCGGGATCATGCGTTTCTGCCATGACCGCACGAGCCTTTTCAATAGTGGTTCTGGCCTTGACCATCTCCTGGATCGGCACATCGACATCGCATGACAGGAAACCCGCCGCGATACAGGCCATGATTACAGGAAAGAATGTACGTGCTGTCATATTGATCCTCGCATTGGATGAAAATAATGTCGATATGATCTGATTAATTTCGGATTTTTGTCAATGCTTTTCTCATGACGTCAAAGTCCCAGCTAAATGATAATTGACAAATATTCATTACTTTAAATATTAGAGAAAGAGCGGACCACGATTTAACATTTTTTTACGTGATTCCTGTTTTCAGCAATCTCATTCTTGAATAGGACATAACATGGCAAAAACAGCATTCATAACCGGCATCACGGGGCAGGACGGGGCGTATCTTTCAGAATTCCTTCTCAGCAGGGGCTACCGGGTCTTCGGCGGATACCGCCGCACCAGCTCGCCGAACTTCTGGAGAATCGAAGAGCTCAACATCATGAAAGACATCGAGCTCATGGAAGTCGACATACAGGACACGGGAAACCTTATCAGGACGTTCGAAAAGGTCAAGCCGGACGAAGTGTATAATCTTGCCGCGCAGAGCTTTGTCGCCGTATCCTTTGAGAAGCCGGTCCTGACCGGTGAAATAACCGCCATCGGCGTTACCCGGGTCCTCGAGGCCATCAGAATTGTCAATCCACGGATAAAGTTCTACCAGGCCTCGAGCTCGGAAATGTTCGGCAAGGTGCAGGAGACGCCGCAGAAAGAGAGCACGCCTTTCTATCCGCGGAGCCCGTACGCGACCGCGAAACTGTACGGACACTGGCTCACGATCAACTATCGCGAATCGTACAACATCTTCGGCTGCTCCGGAATACTCTTCAATCATGAGTCCCCCCTCCGCGGCATCGAGTTTGTCACCAGGAAGGTGAGCGACGCGGTGGCCAGGATCAAGCTGGGAAAGCAGGACTATTTCGAGATCGGCAACATGGACGCCAAACGGGACTGGGGCTACGCGAAGGAATTCGTCGAAGGCATGTGGCTCATGATGCAGCGACCGGATCCCGGGGACTACGTGCTGGCGACGAACGAAAATCATTCCGTGCGCGAATTCATCGAGCATGCCTTCTCCTTCGTGGGCACCACCCTCGAGTGGAAGGGTTCCGATGCGAATGAATACGGCTTTGACGCGAAAACGGGAAAAACGCTGGTGAAAATAAACCCGAAATTCTTCAGACCCGGCGAGGTCGATCAGCTTCTGGGCGACTACTCCAAGGCGAAAACCGTGCTCGGCTGGGAGCCAAAGGTGCGGTTTCGGGAGCTGGTTGAAATAATGGTACAGCGCGACCTCGATCGCGTTTCCAGGTTGGGATAACAACAGTGCGTCGAAGCGCATTCTCCTGACGACTGTCCGCGAGTACAGCAATGAACGTATTGATTACCGGCATCAACGGTTTTGTGGGAAGCACCCTGCGGCACACTCTGGAAGCACGGGGGGTGCGCGTATATGGCATGGACCTGCGAAGCGGCGACGACGCAGTACACGCGGTTGATATCACCGACCAGGACGCAGTGAAACAGCGCATCGATGCGCTGCGCCCCGATTTCATCTTTCACCTCGCAGCCATATCTCGCGTGGATTATGACAATCCTTCCCTTTTGTACCGAATCAATGTGACCGGGACGCTGAATCTGCTCATTGCAGCTGCACGGTGTCTCACCCGGCCGCGCTTTATCCTGGTAAGCTCTTCCCAGGTATACGGTATTGTCCCGGAGGAGCGGCAGCCGATCGGCGAGCGGATGCCGATGATGCCGGTAAACCATTACGGCGCAAGCAAAGCGGCGGCAGAACAGATTGCTCGCGTTTTTCATTACGAATACGGTTTGCCTGTCGCTATAGCGCGCCCCTTCAATCACATCGGACGCGGACAGGACCCGCATTTTGTTATAGCGAAAATCATCAGGGCGGCCCGGGAAAAAAACCTCGATATAACGCTGGGAAACCTTTCGGTCACCAGGGACTTCCTTGACGTGCGTGACGTCGTCGATGCATATGTCAGAATGATGGAACAATTTCCCGACGGCGGGGTGTTTAATATCGCAAGCGGAATCGGTTACCGCCTCTCCGACCTGCTCGAGACAATTCAGGATATTTCCGGCGTCCGATTTAACATCACCAGGGCCGAAGCATTGCTGCGCAAGAATGATATTGCAATGTCTGTTGGCGACAGCACGGCATTCAGGCAATCGCACGACTGGAGTCCCGCGCACGGCATCAGAGAGACCCTGGAATGGATCCTCGCGGAATAGGGCCATTCGTGCCATGCTTTTTTTTGTTGACGATATGGCAAAACATACGATACGTTGCTTGCTTCATATATGGCGGTAACGCGCGGCTGATCGATATGCCAGCAGCCCTGATTACGCCGGAGATTATTATTTACAGTTGAGAAACGTTACACAATATGCTCTTTAATTCAGTTGAATTTTTCATTTTTCTCCCGACGGTGGTGGTTATCTTTTTTCTGCTGCCCTATAAATGGCGGTGGGGATGGCTCCTCGCTTCGAGCGTCTTTTTCTTCACCTACTTTTACTATTCAACGTATATACCCGGCCGGAACCCTGTTCTTTACTATATGCTGGTCGCTTTCTCCCTGCTCTCCGTTATCGTGGTCGATTACTATATCGCGATCATGATTCAGCAGGGGAAAAACGCCGGGTCAGGAAATCAGAAATTGCTGCTGTTCATCGGCATAGCCTACACCCTTCTGCTTCTCTTTGTATTTAAATATTTCAACTTCTTCAACCAGTCGATCGCCCAGATTGCCTCGTTTTTCAGGCTGAACTATCCCGCGACAGTGCTGAACCTGATCGTTCCGGTCGGCATATCCTACTACACGTTCCACAGCATCAGCTATCTCATTGATGTATACCGGGGCACGGTCCCGCCCGAGCGGCATCTGGGGATTTTCGCACTCTATATCCTGTTTTTCCCAAAAATCGTCGCAGGCCCAATCGAGCGGCCGCAACGGCTGATGAAACAATTCCATGAAAAGCAGGATTTCGATTACCGCCGCACCGTTGACGGCCTCCAGCTGATGGCCTGGGGCTTCTTTAAAAAAATCGTCGTTGCCGACAGGGCGGCGATAGTGGCAAACGAGGTGTTTAATGATCCCCAGGGTTACCTGGGCGTTTACCTGATCATCGCCAGCCTCTGCTTCATCTTCCAGGTCTACTGCGATTTCTCAGGCTATTCCGATATCGCGATCGGCATGGCTCAGCTCATGGGCATCAGGCTCTCCGACAATTTCAAGCGTCCCTATCTCTCCCGGTCAATTCCGGAGCTGTGGCGCAGATGGCACATCACCCTTATTGCATGGCTGCGCGATTATGTGTACATACCGATGGGAGGCAATCGCGTCGCGCCGTGGCGGTGGCAGTACAACATCATGGTCGTATTTATCCTGAGCGGGATCTGGCACGGCGCGAACTGGACCTTTATTATCTGGGCCGCCCTGAACGGATTATACTCTCTCGCGTCTATCTGGACCAGGTCGCTCCGGAAAAGCATTGTTTCCCTGATCCGGCTGAACCGGCTTCCGAAGCTGCACAATGCTGTCAGGATTGCAATCACCTTTCTGCTCTTCACATTTGCCGGCATATTCTTCAGGGCGAATACGACCGCCGACGGGTTTTATATTGTCAGCCACCTCTTTTCCGGGTTCGACAAGCTCTTTAATATCCTGCGCATGATGGACTATGAAAAATTGAAATCATTCCTGGTCATTCACAATAAAGTCACGTTTCTCGGGTTTGCAAAGCCCACGTTTCTGCCGGAGATGATCACCCTGGCGCTGACACTGCTCATCTGGGCCGCGATAGAGATCATACAGGAAAAAAGTACGCGGCGGTTACGTGACATCATCGCGGAAAAGGCCTGGTATGTCAGATGGCTGCTCTACCTGGGGATGCTGTTCGTCCTTGTGTATCTCGGGGTATTTTCAAACCAGCAGTTTATATATTTTAAATTTTAGGCTCAACATACAATGGTAAAACTGTTACGCAATATTCTGATATGCGCCATCCTGATGGCGGCCACTCTCCTGATT